>CAYWTU010000091.1:0-10093 GCA_964461275.1 uncultured Pirellulales bacterium
TTGTCAATCCGGCCACGGCCTTGTGGGGAATGGTGACTTGGTTTCTATATGTCGCCGTGTACACGCCGCTGAAAACCCGCACGCCTCAGAACACTGCCATTGGCGCCATGGCCGGCGCGGCGCCGGTGCTGATCGGTTTTTCGGCCATGTACGCTCCGCTGGACCTGACGGCCGCGGCGCTGCTGCTGGTGCTATACCTTTGGCAGTTCCCACACTTCATGGCCATCGCTTGGATCTATCGCCACGATTACACGGCTGCGGAAATGAAGATGTGGACGGTGGTGGACCCCAGCGGGCAGCGCGCCGCACGCCAAGCGTTGTTGGCGGCCGCGGCGTTGTTGCCGATTAGCTTGCTGCCGGCCCTGATGGCATGGACGACGCCGGCGTATGGCTTGGGGGCGTGCCTATTGGGGGCGGTTTATGCCTGGGCGTCGGCCCGATTCGCCGCTCGCCGCGACGACTCCCGAGCCCGAACGTTGCTCAAGGTGTCGCTGGCCTATCTTCCGCTGTTGTTGACGTTGCTGCTGGCGTGCCCCGCAAGGACGTAGGCAAGAATCATTACGAAAATCGCGTCACGCGATTGCAAACAGGAACATCCCGCCCTGAGACCGATATGAGCGATCACGATCACGGACACGTCAAACTTCAGTACCAGCCGGCCCTGCCGATTCCCAACGGCAAGCTATTCCTGTGGCTGTTTTTGTCGACGGAAATCATGTTTTTCGCGGCGCTGATCGGCACGTACATCGTGATCCGGTTCGGGGCGCCTGTCTGGCCCACGCCGCACGACGTGCATCTCAGCGAACCGATTGGCGCGGGCAACACCTTCGTTCTGATCTGCTCCAGCTTGTCGGTTGTATTGGCGCTGGAGGCCGCCAAGAAGAACCAGGCCGGTATGGCCAAGTTCTGGATCGCCATCACGTTGGCCTTGGGATCGGTGTTCTTGATCGTCAAGTTGTACGAATACAGCGCCAAATTCGCGCACGGCATCTACCCCCAGGCAACGCACAGTCTGGTGCACGAACGGGCCGACCTGTACTACGGCAGCCACGTTCGCGAGCGGCTGAGGGCGGTGCGAACTCAACTAGACGCCGTTAAGGAAGAAGATCGGTCGGAAGAAGACAAATCCCGCTTTCAACTGGTCAGCTCGCTGTTTGCCGAAGCGAACCAACCTGACGTGAATTTGACGGCGCTGGCCGCCAGGGTGATGCCGTTGGGTTCCAAGATTCACCCAGCGCCCGGCGACGCCAACCACGGCGACGCCACCCACGGCGCGACCGCGGACGCCGAACATGCTTCCAGCGACCATGGCCACGCAGCGGGGCTGAACGAAGACCATCCCTGGTTGCGCCTGCCGGTGGTGATTCCGGGCGGCAATATGTGGGCGAGTACGTATTTTCTGCTCACCGGTTTTCACGCGATCCACGTCTTGGTGGGGCTGATCGCCTTCGGGCTGCTTTTGCCCATGAACTTGGGCGCCCAACGGGCGGGGGTGATCGAAAACGTCGGACTGTATTGGCACTTTGTCGATCTGGTTTGGATTTTCCTGTTCCCGCTGTTGTATTTGTTCTAATGGGTCGAAGACATTATTCGGGCCGTGGCCTGGGCGTTGGGCCCCAAAACTTTGCCGGAGTGAAACCATGAGCGATCACGCGCAAGCAGTCCACGGCCACGATTCGCACGGCCACGATTCGCATGGCCCAAACACGCACGGTGCTGACTCGCACGGCCACGATTCTCATGGCGGCACGGGGAAGTACTGGGCCGTGTTTGCCGCGCTGTGCTTGTTCACCACGGCCTCGTTCTTCACCTACTCGGCCAGTTGGCCGTTTCACGACACGCCCGCGGTCGGCTGGACGTTCATGATGGCGGTTTCCTGCTGCAAGGCGATGTTGGTGGCGCTGTTCTTCATGCACCTCAAGTGGGAGGCGGGTTGGAAGTACGTGCTCACCATTCCCGCCTGCCTGATGTCGATCTTCCTGATGTGCATGTTGATTCCCGACGTCGGCCGGCGAATGCGTCGCGCGGCGCCAGAACGCGTGGCTCGCATGGGCGACACGGAGGTTGTGCAGGCGTTTGGTCAAGCGTCGGTCGACTTCAAGAACGCGACGGCCGAGGCGCATTAGTCCGCCCCCGGCCGCATGCTACTAGCGGCGCCTTTCCGGCGGGCAGCCTCTCGGCTTTGCCGCCGACGGACGGACCTGCGCCGACGAATCCGCCCGCCTTCGGTCCGATGAACACCCTTTCCCACAGCGCCGTCGACGTTCAACAAGTAACGCATCGCTACGGCCAGCGGGTCGCCCTGGACCGGCTTTCGCTGCAAGTGGCGCCCGCCGAAATCTTTGCCTTGTTGGGTCCCAACGGCGGCGGCAAGACGACGCTGTTTCGACTGCTGGCGACGCTCGTGCCGTTGCAAAGCGGGCGCATCTTGGTGCTGGGCAACGACGTGGGGCGCGACCCGCAAGCGGTGCGGCGCCAGATCGGCGTCGTGTTTCAGGCGCCTAGCCTGGACAAGAAGCTCAGCGTGGCGGAAAACCTTCGCCATCAGGGGAATTTGTACGGAATGAGCGGCCCTAACTTGGACGACCGCTGCCGGGAGCTGCTCGCCCGGCTGGGGCTATCGGATCGAGCCGGCGAGCGGTGTGAGACCCTGTCGGGCGGGTTGCGACGCCGCGTAGAATTGTCCAAGGGATTGTTGCACCGACCAAGATTGCTGTTGCTGGATGAACCGAGCACGGGCCTCGACCCCGGCGCCCGGCGCGACGTGTGGACTGAACTCGAACAACTCCGCAAGGAACTGGGCGTGACCGTGGTGCTCACCACCCACCTGCTGGAAGAGGCGGAAAAGGCCGACCGCATCGCCATCCTCGACCGCGGCAAGCTGGTGGCCGAGGGGGCGCCCGACGCGCTACGGGCCGGCGTCGGCGGAGATTCCATCACCATCGACGCCGATGAACCGGCCGAGTTGGCTGCCGCCATCGCCGAGCGCTGGCAATGTTCCACCCAGGTGCTCGACGGCGGCGTGCGTCTGGAACAGCCCGAGGGGCACCAATGGGTGGCGCGACTGGTCGAGGCGTTTCCGGGCCGCATTCGCAGCGTACGGTTGAGCAAGCCGACGTTGGAGGACGTGTTCATTGCCCGCACCGGCCATCGGTTCTGGCAACCGACTGAAGGAGAGCAGCCATGACCGGCCTCGGCGTTGGCGCATCCACCGGGGCGACTATTCCGGCCGGCGGCGCTGCCCCCTGGCTGGCCGCCGGCACGTTGTGTCGCCGCGAAATCGTGCGCTTCGTCCGGCAGCGCAACCGTGTGTTTGGCGCCATCGGTCAGCCGGCGATTTTTTGGGTATTGTTTGGAGCCGGGCTGGGCCCCACGTTTCAAATTCCCAACAGCGAACTCAGCTACCGCGAATACTTCTTCCCCGGGACGGTGATCCTGATTCTGCTCTTCACCGCCATTTTCACCACGATTTCGGTGATCGAAGATCGCCGCGAGGGTTTTTTGCAGTCGGTGCTGGTGGCGCCCATTCCCCGCTGGTCGATGGTCTTGGGCAAGCTTTTGGGCGGGTCGCTGATTGCGCTTTTGCAGGGCGCCTTATTCTTGCTCGTCGGTTTGTACTTGGGGTTCAGACCTTCGGCTATCGACGGGGCACAGATCATCGTATTCTTGCTGACGGTTTCGCTGGCGCTCACCGGATTGGGGTTTGTGTTGGCCTGGCGGATGGATTCCACGCAAGGGTTCCACGCCGTGATGAGCGTGCTATTGATGCCGATGTGGCTGTTGTCCGGGGCTTTCTTTCCGGCGGCGGAGGGCGTCTTGTCCTGGGTGCTGACGCTGAATCCGCTGACCTACAGTGTTGCGGGCCTGCGGCACATGCTCTACCGCAGCGCTCCGCAGGCCCTGCCCGGCGGCCTTCCCAGTTTGCCGGTCTGCTGGTTGGTGACGTTGGCGTTTGCCGCAGTCACGTTCTGGGCCAGTTGCCGCGTATCGGCCCAGCGGACGACGGGAGACCTGTTATGAAATGGATGCTGGGCTTTTGGGCAATGTTGATGGTGATCGTGGCGTTGATGTTCGGCGTGCGGATGAAACAGCGAATGGACCAGCGCCAGGCCGAGGGCATCAAGGCCCACGCGTCGCAGGCTGCCGCCGGCACCATGGCCGTGCACAAGCCGTTTCCGGTAGGTGGTTTTCGGCTCATCGAGCGGAGCGGCGAACGGTTTGATTCACAGACACTCCAAGGCCAGGTCTGGATCGCCAGCTTCTTTTTCGCCTCGTGCCCGGGCCAATGTCTACGAATGAACAACACGCTGGCCGAGCTGCACAAGGAGCTGCTTGCCAAGGATTCGGACGTCCGGTTGGTGAGCATTACGGTCGATCCGGACAACGACACGCCGGCCGCGCTGATCAAATACGCCAATCACTATCAAGCGGACGCACAGCGTTGGCTGTTTTTGACCGCCTCGACCGATCCGCCGACCGACGGCGCCGAATCGCCGGCCGCCTTGCCGGAGGACGAGCGCGGCATCGAGCAAATTCAGAAGATCGGCAACCAGTGTTTTCGCCTGCCGGTGCAGCGACAGGATCATTCCAGTCGGCTGGTGTTGGTCGACCGTCAGGGAATGGCCCGCGGCTATTACTCGGGCACCGATGACAATCAGATGAAGCTCCTGCGCCGCAAGCTGGAAGAAATTCTAGCCGAAGGCGCGGCTCAGGCGCCCGCCGACGAGCCCGACCCGGCAGCGGACACTGTTTCGGCGACACGAGGTTAGGAAGGCAGATTACGCGTGAACGGACTCGTTTGGGCGGCGCTGGCCGATTGGATCGCCCGGCTGCCAGCCATCAACGCGGCGCTGAACGGAACGGCGGCCGTTTTGCTGGCGCTGGGCTACGTCCTCATTCGCCGCCGACGCGAGGCGGCGCATCGCCGCGTGATGCTGACGGCGTTTGCAATGAGCGTGTTGTTTCTGGCGTGTTACCTGGTGTACCACTACCACGTCGGCAGCGTCCGCTTTCAGGGCCCGCCGGGAGTCCGCCGGTTCTATTTGGGCATGCTCTTGTCGCACGTCGTACTGGCGGCAGCGGTGCCGTTTTTGGCGCTGGCGACGATCTATCTGGGGCTGAACGATCGCCGGGCGGCGCATCGCCGGCTGGCCCGTTGGACATTGCCCATTTGGCTGTATGTATCCTTAACCGGTGTGGCCATTTACGTCATGCTGTATCACCTCTATCCGGCCGGTTCGGGCGAAACTATAATTCCGCAAGCGGCTGCGGACGCCCCACCCGCGCCCCCATTTTCCCCGACTGCGGAGCTGCGCCGATGAACGCCTATCGTCACCCTGCTGTGCCGCACTTCGGCCGGCGCCACGCCCTGTGGCTGGCCGTGACGGCATTGGCCACCGTGCTGGTGCTGCTGTTGCTGAATTCGACGGCGGCGGCGTGCCCGTCGTGCAAGGCCGCTCTCGCGTCGCAGGATGGGAAACAGGGCGACATCCTGAGCGGCTTCATGTGGAGCATCTTGTTCATGCTCTCGATGCCGTTTGCCTTGGTGAGTTCGTTTGGGGCCTACATGTACGTCTTGGTGCGCAAAGCACGCCGAGATGGGCCGCGCGACTTGCAGATTGCCCCCGGTGTCCCCACCCAGCCGCCGGCCGAATGACGATCGGCCCTGCCTGTCAGGTGTCCGGCAGCCGACGGATGGCGATTTGGTCCAAATGGCAGTTCGCCCGGTGTCAACGCTTTTGTGAACCGTGTTGCGAGGAAGGGCGAGGCTAGACCACCAGCCGGCGCCCCATGCCATGCGAGTTATCATCCTTGCCGGCGGATTGGGGACGCGGATTGCGGAAGAGACGCAGGCGCGGCCCAAACCGATGGTCGAGATCGGCGGCAAGCCCTTGCTGTGGCACATCATGCACGTTTACGCGGCGCACGGGTGCAAGGACTTTCTGGTGGCCTGCGGCTATCGCGGCGAGGTCATCAAGGAATACTTCCGCAATATCCTGGTTCACAACAGCGACTTCGTCGTTGACCTTCGCGACCACACGCTTGACCTGTTGAATCCCGGCGACGTCGATTGGCGCGTCGGCGTGATCGACACCGGAATCGACACCATGACCGGCGGACGCATCCGCCGCCTGCGGCAGTGGGTGGCCGACGGCACGTTCATGGCCACCTACGGCGACGGCGTGGGCGACGTACACATCGGCGATTTGCTGGCCTTTCATCGCCGCCACGGTAAATTAGCCACGGTCACGGCGGTTCGTCCGCCGGCGCGCTTCGGCGGGTTGGTCATCGCCGATGGCCTGGTCCGCGAGTTCTCAGAAAAGCCGCAAACCGGCGAGGGCTGGATCAACGGCGGGTTCTTTGTGTTCGAGCCAGGCGTGTTCGACTATCTACCCGACGACCGTACCGTTTTGGAACGCGAGCCGCTGGAACGCCTGGCGCGAGCCGAACAGCTCATGGCCTATCAGCACGAAGGCTTCTGGCAACCGATGGACACGCTGCGCGAGAAACAGCTCCTGGAGTCGCTGTGGTCCAGTGGCAAGGCCCCTTGGAAGGTGTGGTGATGAGCCCAGCCCCGCTTGCCGACGCCGATCGATTCGACTTCTGGCGCGCGCGGCGCGTGTTCGTAACCGGCGCCACGGGCCTGTTGGGTTCGTCTATGGTCGAACGCCTGCTGGAGTTGGGGGCCGAATTGACCTGCCTGGTGCGCGACTCGGTTCCGCGCAGCCGACTGGTGGGCGAGGGAATGTTGGCCAAGGTCAACGTGGTCCACGGCGCGCTGGAAGACGCCGCCTTGCTCGAGCGAGCCGTCCATGAGTACGAAATCGACAGCGTCATGCACCTTGCGGCGCAGACCATCGTGGGGACCGCCAAGCAGTCGCCTCTGGCCACTTTCGAGGCGAATGTTCGTGGGACGTGGAATCTGCTCGAAGCGTGTCGCGCTCGACCCGCCATTGAACGGGTAGTGGTGGCCAGCAGCGACAAGGCCTACGGCCAGCACGAGCACTTGCCCTACACCGAAGACCTCCCGCCGTTGGGCCGCTATCCGTACGACGTTTCCAAGTCGTGCGCCGATTTGATCTCGATGTCGTACTTTTACAGCTATAAAACGCCGGTGGCCATCACCCGTTGCGGGAACCTCTATGGGCCGGGCGACTTGAACTTCAATCGCCTTGTGCCGGGCACGATTCGCTCGGCGCTGGCCGGCGAGGCTCCAGTGATTCGCAGCGACGGCACGTTCATCCGCGACTATTTCTTCGTCCGCGACGCAGTCGAGGCCTACCTGCGGTTGGCCGAGGCCATGCCGGCCGACACGACCGTCGGGCAGGCGTTCAATTTCGGCACCGAAACGCCGCTGTCGGTGGTCGAGCTTGTGGACTTGATCCTCAAGCTAATGAATCGTCCGACGCCGCCGCCGGTGGTGCTGAACCAAGCGTCGTTGGAAATTCCCAGGCAGTTTCTGGACTGTGCCAAGGCCCGTCGAGTATTGTCGTGGCAGCCCGCCTTCTCGCTGGACGACGGTTTGCGGCAGACGATTGATTGGTACGCCCGGCACTGGGGGCGGGCGTAGCGGGTGGGTAAGATAGCAGGATGAGGCCGCGCCCCGCCGCAATTTTTTGGTTGGCTGCCGTCGTCGCGCCGACGATCAGCGTCGCCAGCGCCGATGAGCTGGCGCCCATCGCCGATTTCACCCTCCGCGAGGCGCGCGGAGCCGACTTTCGGCTGGCCGACTGGGCCAACCAACCAGTGGTCGTGGCGGTGTTCCTGGGTACGGAATGCCCGCTCGCCAAACTTTATGCCGGCAAGTTGCAAGCGCTGGCCGATCGCTACGCCGACCGCGGCGTGCAACTGGTTGGCATCGTCTCCAACGAACAAGACTCACCCAGCGAGATGCAGCACTACGCCCGGCGCCACGGAATTCGGTTTCCGCTGCTCACAGACCCCGGCGCCAAGGTGGCCGACTCGTTCGCAGCGCTGCGGACGCCCGAGGCGTTCGTGCTCGACGCGCGGCGTGTCGTCCGCTACCGGGGGCGAATCGACGATCGGTACGGCGTTGACTATCAGCGGCCACGGGCCGAGGTGGAGCTCCTGCAGGATGCGATCGAAGCGGCGCTGGAGGGTCAAGCGCCGCCGGTCGCACATTCCGAGGCGGTGGGTTGCCTGATCGGCCGCGTGCGACCGCCCACGGCCGACGCCCCTGTGACCTGGTCGAACCGAGTGGCGGCAATCTTCCAGGAGCACTGTCAGGATTGCCATCGGCCGGGGCAAATCGGGCCGTTCCCCTTGCTCAGCTACGAGGATACGCAAGGTTGGGGCGAGATGATCCGCGAAGTGGTCAGCCAACGGCGGATGCCTCCCTGGCACGCGAATCCCGAGTACGGCAGCTTTGTCAACAACGTGCGGCTGAGCGCCGAGGAAGTGGCCGCCATCCAGGCTTGGGTCGAGCACGGCTGTCCCCAGGGAGACCCCGCCGCCGCCCCGCCGCCGCGCGAGTTTCCCAGCCAGTGGCAGATTCCCGAGCCCGACCAAATCGTGTACATGAGCGCCCAGCCGTTCGCGGCGCCGGCCGAGGGGACGGTCGAGTACCAATGGTTCACCGTCGACCCTGGTTTTACGGAAGACAAGTGGATCATGGCCTTGGAGTGTCGGCCGGGCAATCCGCAGGTGGTCCACCACGTGACGGTGTACTTCCATCCGCCGGGCGTCGATTGGAATCTGAAACTCAACGAGCGAATCAACCTGCTCGGCGGTTACACGCCGGGCAAACGACCCGCCACCGACGTGCGATGGGACGGCACGGCGCGGTTCGTCCCGGCTGGCTCGAAGTTGGTATTCGAGATGCACTACACCACCAACGGCACACCGCAGACCGATCGTAGCTGCGTTGCGTTGTTGTTCGCGGACCCGAAGCAGGTGCAGAAACAGCTCTCGGTGGTGGCGGTGGCCAACACCGACTTCGCCATCCCGCCGCACGCCGAGCGCTACGAAGTCAACGCCCGTTACACCGTCGACGAAGACTCGCTGTTATACGCCCTCAGTCCGCACATGCATCTGCGTGGTTCGGCCTTCCGATTCGTGGCCCGCTACCCGACCGGCGCCGCCGAGGTGCTGCTCGACGTGCCATGTTTCGAGTTCAATTGGCAAACGGACTACCGGCTGACCGAGGCCAAACCGATGCCTCGGGGAGCGGTCATCGAGTGCACAGGCTGGTTCGACAACTCAGCACAGAACCTGTCGAACCCCGATCCGACGGCGACCGTGCGATGGGGCGACCAGACCTGGGAGGAAATGATGATCGGCTCGATCGCGTTGGCGCCGGCCCAACAAGACCTGCGCCGCGGCATTGGTCCGCCGCCGCGTGTCTATGGCTCTCGCCAACGCTGGTGGGCAGTGCGCGTACTGGGGCTGGCGATCGCCGCGGCAGCGGGCGCGGCGCTGACGGTTTGGTCGCGTCGTCGCGGCCGAGCCGATCCAATTTCCGCCGTTCGATCAGGGTGAACGTGCGCACGATCCAATCACTGAAATCCCACGCCGCGGAGCCTTTGGGCCAAAAATCGGCGACACGCCGAGGGCGTTCCCGGCAACGCCTTGTACGGGCCAAAGGGGAGTGCGCGATGGTGCGCCCGAGTGCGATTGTTGCTTGGGCGTGCCTGATCCTTTCGCTAGCCTCGCCAGCCGCGGCCCAGCTTGGCCGAACCATCGCGGAGTTTCCGCCACCTGCTTTGGCAGAATCGGTCGCCGCCGACTGGGGCAGCGGAACAGCCACGGTGGTGGCGTTTTTGGGGGTCGAGTGCCCCCTTGCGCGAATCTATGCCCGTCGACTTAGTGCCCTGGCGGGCGAGTACGGACCGCGGGGCGTGGTGTTTGTAGGCGTCGATTCGAATCACCAGGACGACGCGGACGAAATCGCCAGGTTCGTCGCCGAGCTGGAGATTACGATTCCCATAGCTGCCGACCCGGGGGGCGCGCTGGCCGATCTCATGAGCGCGACTCGCACGCCGCAGGTGTTCGTTCTCGACGCGGCCAACACGGTGCGGTATGTGGGCCGTGTCGACGATCAATACTCGTTTGGTCAGGGCGTGGGTTATCAAAG
>CAYWTU010000092.1:0-10089 GCA_964461275.1 uncultured Pirellulales bacterium
GTCGGCGCCGGCGTGATCTTCAAGCCGGTCCGCGAACGAGTTGCGGTCGTCTACCGGGCCACCTGGAAGCGACCTTGGTCCGTGGCCGCGCGCCAGCGCGTGCGAGGGGTGCTGCGGCAACTGTGGAACGGCGCAGCACGGACGGGCTACCGCGTCGTCCGCTTTCCGCAAGCGCTGGCTCGCGCGCTGCGGGAAGTCGACACTCCATCGGCGACACAGAACGATCAACAAGTACAGGCGGGACACGGCGCGGCGGGGCCCCACCTGACCATTTGGCGCGGACCGGACGCGGCGGACGACGCAACTCACGATTCCAAAGCGGCAGCGTAGCTCACCATTGCAAAGGAACCTGACGACGATGAAGAAGAAGCATTGCCTGGTCACCGGCGGAGCCGGATTCATTGGCAGCCACCTGGTCGATCGGCTGTTGGCCGACGGGCATCGGGTGACGGTGATCGACAGCTTGATCACCGGCCGCCGAGAGAACCTCGCCCAACACGACGGTCATCCGGATTTGTCGTTTCATCAGACCGACGTGGCGGACTTTGAGGCAATTCGCCCGGCCTTTGCCAACGTGCAATGGGTGTTTCACTTGGCGGCTTTGGCCGACATCGTTCCCTCGATCCAGAAGCCGCTGGACTACCGCCGTTCAAATGTGGACGGCACGTTCAACGTTTGCGAGGCGGCCCGGCAAGCAGGCGCCGAGCGATTGCTGTATGCGGCGTCGAGTTCATGCTACGGCCTTCCTGACGAGTATCCGACGGGCGAAGAGTGCGAGGCCCGGCCGCAGTACCCGTATGCCTTGACCAAGCACCTGGGCGAACAGGTGGTGTTGCACTGGTCGCAAGTTTACAAGATACCGGCCCTGTCCCTGCGACTGTTCAACGTATTTGGCCCGCGGTCGCGAACGACCGGCGCCTACGGCGCCGTGTTCGGAGTGTTCTTGGCGCAGCGTCTGGCGGGCAGGCCACTGACCATCGTCGGCGACGGCTCGCAAACCCGCGATTTCACCTATGTGAGCGACGTGGTAAGCGCCTTCTACACGGCCGCCAAGAGCGCGCACAGCGGCACCGCGATCAACATCGGTTCGGCCCGCCCGCAGAGCGTGAACTATCTGGCGGAACTGATCGGAGGAGAGCGGACCTACATCCCCAAGCGGCCCGGCGAGCCCGATTGCACACATGCCGACATTCGCCGCGCCGAGCGGCTGTTGGGCTGGAAGCCGTCGGTCACGTTTGAAGAAGGAGTTCGGACCATGCTCGATCGGATCGACGCCTGGCGGACGGCGCCGGTTTGGACGCCCGCGAGCATCGCAGAGGCGACCAAGGATTGGTTCGCCTACCTGGCAAGTTGAGGCGTTTGGGAATGCACCGGGGCTCGGGGTATTCGTGGCGTCGTCGAAAAGGAAGTCGACCGATGTCGATGGAACTGTTCTCAGATCAAAAAATCACATCCCTTCCCGTCCTGGCCCACGATCTGCGGGCCATGCGCGAGCAAGGGCGAACGATCGTCATGTGCCACGGCGATTTCGACCGGCTGCACGTCGACGACATCCTGCACCTGCGCGAAGCCAAAGCGATGGGCGACGTGCTGGTCGTCACGGTGGCGCCCGACCGGCTGTCATCCGACGTCGGTCCCGGCATCGTGTTTCCCCAGAGCCTGCGGGCCGAGTTGGTTTCGGCGGTCGACGTGGTGGACTACGTGGCCCCCAGCGATTCGGTCGGCGCCGCCGACGTCATTCGTCTGCTCGCACCGCACATCTACGCCAAGACGGTCAAGCGTCATCCGCACGGGGTCGAGCTGACCACCGCCACGTTGGAAGAACAAGACGCGGTGCGGGCGATCGGCGGTTCGCTGATGTTCACCAACACCCCCAGGCACTTGGCCAACTACCTGGATTGCTTTTCACCCGAGGTGAACAGCCACCTGGAAGATTTTCGAGCCCGCCACTCGACGGGCGAGATCCTGCGTTACCTGGAACAATTGCGGTCGCTGCGAGTGGTCTTGATCGGCGAAACGATTCTGGACGAATACGTCTACTGCGATGCGCTGGGCAAAAGCGGCAAAGAGTCGGTCTTGGCGATGCGCTATTTGTCTAAGGAGCGCCACGCGGGCGGGTCGCTGGCCATCGCCAACCATCTGGCCAACTTCTGTCAGGACGTGAAGTTGTACACGTACCTGGGCAGCCAGGATTCGCAGGAAGACTTCGTGCGGACGCACCTCAGCCCCAAGGTGCAGCCGACGTTCATCCATAAGCCCGATTCGCCCACGATTCTCAAGCGGCGCTATCTGGACTACTACTCGCGCTCCAAGCTGTTCGCGCTCTACGAGCTGAACGACGATTACCTGCCGCAGGCCGAGGATGAAGCGCTGTGCGACGCCGTGAGCCGGGCCATGCCGCAGTGCGACCTGGTGGTGGTGGCCGACTTCGGCCACGGTTTGGTGACGCCGTCGCTGGTGCAAACGCTGGCCGAAAAAGCGCCGTTCATCGCCGTCAACACGCAACTCAACGCGGCCAACGTCGGCTACCACACGATATCTAAGTATCCCCGGGCCGACTTTATTTCGATTCACGAGGGCGAACTGCGGCTAGACAGCCGTTGCCGCAGGGAAGACCTTCGAGTCCTGATGCGGAACTTGTCCGAGCGGTCGCAGAGCAAGACCGTGTTGGTCACGCGGGGCAAGAACGGCAGTTTGCTGTACGACCTCCAACAGGGATTCTTTCAAAGCCCCGCGTTCGCCACCAAGATCGTCGACCGAATTGGGGCCGGCGACGCGGTTTACGCGCTCACCAGCCTGTGCGCCGCCCGAGGCGTGCCGCCTGAAGTGCTCAACTTCCTGGGCAATTTGATGGGGGCCCAGGCGGTGGCGATCGTGGGTAATCGCGAGACGGTCGACCGCAAGCGGCTGGCCAACGCGGTCGACTCGATTCTGGAGCCGTACAAGGTTGTTGCGGCCTGACGCCGCTTCCCCTGCGAGGTTCGCCGCGCCGCACGTTTCGATTTTTATCAGCAAGGAATCGCCAGATGACAAGTTCGCCGTTGAAAACCGTGTTGATCACCGGAGGCGCCGGCTACGTCGGGTCGGTGCTGGCGCCGAGGCTCTTGGCTGAGGGCTATCGCGTCAAAGTTCTGGACCTCTTCCTGTACCACAGCCACCCGCTGGCCGAAGTGGCCGGGCACCCGAATTTGACGGAGATTCGCGGCGACTTGCGCGACCGGCGGTTGCTGGAGCAGATCATCCCCGGCTGCGACGCGGTGATTCACTTGGCCTGCGTATCGAACGACCCCAGCTTCGAACTCGACCCGGGCCTGGGCAAGGCGATCAACTACGACGCCTTTTTTCCGCTGGTGGACATTAGCCGCGACCACGGCGTAAAGCGGTTTATTTACGCTTCGTCGTCCAGCGTGTACGGCATCAAGGACGAAGACAACGTTCACGAAGAGCTGCCACTGCAACCGTTGACCGATTATTCCAAGTACAAGGCGATGTGCGAAGACGTGTTGATGGCCAAACGCAAGGCCGGCTTCGAAACGTTGATCCTGCGGCCGGCCACCGTCTGCGGCTACTCGCCGCGACTGCGGCTGGACCTCACCGTGAACATCCTCACCAACCACGCCGTGACCAACGGCGTCATCAAGGTGTTCGGCGGGACGCAACGGCGCCCCAACATTCATATCGCCGACATGGTCGAAGTCTACGTGCAATCGCTGCGCTGGCCGGCCGCCAAAATCGACGGCAAGGTGTTCAATGCCGGCTATCAAAATCACCGGTTGATCGACATTGCCGAAATGGTCAAGACGGTGGTCGGACCGCACGTGCAAATCGTGACCACGCCCACCGACGATCTGCGCAGCTACCACATCTCGTCGGAAAAGATTCAGCGCGAGCTGGGGTACGCGCCGGCGCACACGGTCGAAGATGCCATCCGCGACCTGGCGGCCGCCTTTCAAGCCGGCAAGATACCCAATTCGATGACCGACGAAGGGTACTACAACATCAAGGTCTTGCAGCGAACGGGCCTGCCCGCCCTGACGCCGCAGGCCAAAGCGGCGTAGGGATCGCGCTTAGCCCCCGGCCAATGACCGGGGGTCCGAAGCGCAATGTTGCCGACGCATTCAATCGTTGCGTATGAACAATAAACGTATGGATCGGTCGATCGAACCCCCCGTCATTGACCCGGGGCCAAGCGTACGAAAGGAATTGCCATGACCCTTTCCGCCGAGTTGGACCTCGCCGAGCTAGAGCAAGCGGCCCGCGAAATCCGCGGCCAGTTGGTGAAGATGTCGCACGAGGCGCAGACGCCGCACCTGGCCTCGGCGTTGTCGTGCGTGGACATTTTGGTTGCAGCGTACTGGGGGGCGCTCGAGATCGACGTGACCGATCCGTGGAACGAGGACCGCGACCGCCTGATTCTCAGCAAAGGGCACGCCGCCACGGCGCTGTACGCCGTTTTGCAGAAGCGCGGTTTCATCAGTCGCCAGGTGCTCGACAGCTACGCCCAGCAGGGGAGCCTGCTGGTGGAACACCCCAGCCCCCGCTGCGCGCCGGGCATCGAGGCCGGCACCGGTTCGCTGGGGCACGGCCTGCCGATTGGATTGGGAATGGCTCTGGCCGCCCGAATGAACGACCGCTCCTACAAGATCTGCGTGGTGATGAGCGACGGCGAGTGCAACGAGGGGAGCGTTTGGGAGGCGGCGCTGCTGGCGGGCGGGCAAAAGCTCGAGCGGTTGGTTGCCGTAATTGACTACAACAAGTGGCAGGCCACCGCCCGCTCGAACGAAGTCATGGCGCTGGCGCCGCTGGTGGACAAATGGCGCGCCTTCGGTTGGAACGCTTGCGAGGTCGACGGCCACGACATCAACGCGCTGGCAAAGCTGCTGCGCAATGTTCCCGACGGCAGCGGCCGGCCTGTGGCGGTCATCGCCCACACCGTTAAGGGCAAGGGCGTGTCGCTGATGGAAGATGACAACAACTGGCACTACCGCATTCCCACGGCCGAGGAGCTGGCGGCCGCCAAGAAGGAGCTGGGCCTGACATGAGAAACGCGTTCGCTAGCGAAATCACCCGCCTGGGCGACGAAGACCCGCGGATCGTGTTGCTTTCGGGCGACATCGGCAACCGTCTGTTCGACGAGTTCCGCGGCCGGCATCCCCAGCGGTTCCTCAACTGCGGCGTAGCCGAGGCCAACATGATCGGTATGGCCGCCGGGCTGGCCCTGTGCGGGATGCGGCCGGTGACCTATACCATCACGCCGTTCACCACCACGCGCTGCCTGGAACAGATTCGCGTCGACGTCTGCTATCACCACGTGCCGGTGACCATCGTCGGCGTCGGCGCCGGCCTGGCCTATGCCTCGCTGGGGCCGACCCATCACGCCTGCGAAGACATCGCTTTCTTACGGGCCATTCCCCACATGACCGTCGTCTGCCCCGGCGACGCCCACGAGGTGCGAGCCGCGATGCGGGCCAGCGTTCTCTACGGCCAGCCGCTGTACCTGCGGCTGGGGAAGAAGGGTGAGCCCAAGGTGCACGGCGATGTGCCCAAGGACTTCAAAATCGGCCGCGGTCTGGTGCTGGAACCGGGCGACGACGTGTGCCTGCTGAGCACCGGCAACATGCTGCCGGTGGTCGTCGAAGCGGGGGAGCGATTGCGGGCCCAAGGTATCTCCACCCAGGTGGTCAGCTTGCACACGGTCAAGCCGCTCGACACGGCGCTGTTGGCCGACGTGTTCGCCACGCGCGAGGTGGTGTGCACCGTCGAGGAGCACAGCTTGTTGGGCGGTCTGGGTGGCGCGGTGGCCGAGTGGGTCGTCGATCAGGCGAGCGTTCACGCCCGGCTGCTGCGGTTCGGCACGGGCGACATTTTCTTGCATCACAGCACCGAGCAGGACCATGCCCGCGAGCGATTCGGCCTGGCGGCCGAGCAGATCGTGGCCCGGGTGCAAAGCGCTCTGCGGACCCGACCACGGCGGCGACAGGCTGCTTAGGGCAACGTGCAGCTTGAGACGCGTTTCAGGGGGACGCAAGCGATGATCATCGGCGTCGATTTCGACAACACAATCGTCTCGTATGATGCGCTGTTTCACCGCCTGGCGGTGGAGCGGGAACTGATCCCGGCCAGCGTGCCGCCGTCCAAGGAGCACGTCCGCAATTTTCTCCGGCGGGCCGGGCGTGAAGACGAGTGGACGGAACTGCAAGGATACGTGTACGGCGCACGCATGGCCGACGCGGCGGCGTTTCCCGGCGTGCGCGACTTTTTTACCCGCTGCCGGCAGACTGACACGCCGGTCTACATCATCAGCCACAAAACGCGGACGCCGTTTCGCGGTCCCGCCTACGATCTGCACGAGGCGGCCCGCGGCTGGCTGGCGCTGCATGGATTCTGTTCCCCCAGCGGCGTTGGACTTCCAGGCGAGCGGGTGTTTTTCGAGACGACCTTGGCGGCCAAGCTGGCCCGCATCGGCCAATTGGGTTGCACGCACTTTATTGACGATTTGCCGGAATTGTTGGCCGAACCCGAATTCCCGGACCGGACGCAGCCGATCTTGTTCGACCCCAACCGGCATCACACTGGCCAGTCACGTTTTCAGAATTTCAGTGAGTGGTCGGCCTTGGAAGAGCTGCTCTTGTGCAGCGCGGGAGGCCGGTCGTGAACGGCTGCGACGCGGATGAAATCCGGCTGACGCAGTTTGCGGCGCGGCACGTCGACAGCCCGCTGGGCCGTTTGACGCGCGTCGCGGGAGGCGGCAACAACCGCCTGTACCGCCTTGAGACGCTCACCGGGCCGCTGGCCCTAAAGGCCTATTTCCACCATCCGCGCGAGTCCCGCGACCGGTTGAAGAGCGAATACGCGTTTGTCGAGTTCGCCTGGAGCCATGGTTTGCGATGGACGCCCCGACCCATCGCCTGCGATGCTGCGCAGCGACTGGCGCTGTACGAATTCGTGGCCGGCCGGCGCCTCCGGGACGGCCAAGTTTCGGCCCGACACATCGGGCAGGCGCTGCAGTTCTTCACCGATCTCAACGCGCACCGCAACACGCCGGCGGCTAGCGCTTTGCCGCTGGGGGCGGAAGCCTGCTTCACGTTGTCGGATCACCTCGCGTGCGTCGAGCGACGCGTGGCTCGGCTCACGAACGTCGAACCTCGCTCCGCTATCGATCGCGAGGCGGCGACGTTCGTTTCGAAGTCGCTGGTCGCCGCCTGGCGGCAGGTGGCCCAGCAAGTGCAAACGCAGGCCACGTTGCTCGGGTTGTCGCTGGACGAGCCGGTGCCGCCCGGCGATCGTTGTCTGTCGCCGTCGGATTTTGGATTTCACAACGCCCTGGCCGACGTCGACGGCCGAATGCGGTTCTTAGACTTCGAATACGCCGGCTGGGACGATCCGGCCAAGCTGGTCTGCGATTTCTTTTGCCAGGTAGAGGTTCCCGTGCCGCTGGAGCATTGGGACGCCGTGTCGGAGGCGGTGCTGGCGACCGTCGCCGATCGTCAACGGCATCAAGCGCGGTTTGAAATCTTGCTGCCGGTGTACCGCGTCAAGTGGTGCTGCATCGTGCTCAATGACTTCCTACCGGTGGACCACCAGCGCCGCAAGTTCGCTCAGGCTGACGACCCAGCCGGTGGCAAGCTGCGGCAACTGGCCAAAGCCCGTTGCGTCCTGGAGCAGGTGGCCGCATGAAACCGCACGGAGCACTTCAGGCGAGTAAGCCACAACAGGTGATCCTGTGGGGCGGATTCGCCCCCTTGCACGACTATTTGGCGCTGTTGCGGGAAGCCCGGATTCAGGTGACCTGCCTAGTCGATCCGCTCAATGAGCGCACCGGCGGCGGAGCGGTTCCGGTCCGTAGCGTGCAGGGTTTCTGCCAAGACCGCGACATCTATCGCGGGATTCCCATAGTGGTTCTGGAAGACCGCCAGCCCGGCCAACACGACGACCCGCTCTGGGAGGCGGCCAAGAAATTCACGTTTGAACTTCGGATCGACAATCCGCTGCTCGATCCGGTGTTCGTGGCCGACCACGTATCGCTCAAGTTCCCTGGGCGGATCCTGGCCGGCGGTTTCCCCGGCAGCGGCAACGGAGTGGTTCAGGCGGTTATCGAAAGGCTCCTGCCCGACAAGCCCGCGGACCTGCCTAGCAAGGAACATGTGGTAGGTTTTCTGGCGGGCCAGCGCCACGAGCGGTTGCACCGCCGTTTGGAGCGGTCGTTCACCGATTTGGGCTGGAAGTTCAGCGGCATGTCGCACCAGCGGTACGGCCGAGTCAATTGGTTGGTCATGGGCTACAGTCAGGAAATCTTGGTCATGTACGACCTGCCCGGCCGAGCGCACCTTTGCTCTACCATTCAGAAGACGCACGAGATTCTCACGCGGGCGTTGGTCGAGCGGTTTGCGGAGATGGAATATCGCACCCTGATAGCCATGCGCCATCCGCTCGACACGTTGGTGTCGATTGCCGCCAAATTGTGCAAGCCACCCTCGCTCGTGCTGGCCAATCTGGAATGGTTCGAAAAGATGGCCCGAGCGCTGCGCGACTATTGCGCCGCGGCGCTGGATGTCGACGGCAAGTCGACGCTGGTCCATTACGAACGGCTGATCACCGATCCCTTGGCGGCGGTCGTCGAGGTTGCCCAGGCCATGGAGCGCGATTGTTCGCCGCATCGGGCGAGCGACGTTTGGGAGCAGGTTGGATTTCGTCCGCTGCATTTCTCGCCAGGTCATCTCTGGCAGCCGGGCGTGGGAAAGTGGCGGAAGTATCTCTGCCGCCGCCAGTTGGAGATCGTGCGGCGACTGGGGTTGGACGTGCTGGCTGCCGAATTGGGCTATCACGACATCGTGCCCAACGAAATCGGCGACGAGCCGCAAGAGCCGCCGCCAAGTGATTTCCCAATGTCGGCGGAGGCGGCCGTAGGCGACCATACCTTTTCGCGAATCTTTGGACTGCCGCCTACGTTTCTTGATCCACAGGTGTTGTTTGAAGACGATCCCTGCGGCATTGGCTGGCTCTCGAACAGCCGCTGGTACACCGAGCAGTACATCCACCTCATGCAGTCGCCCGTGATGCGGCGATATCTGCTGAGCCTGGACCATCCGGTCGCAGCCCTGCCGCTGCGCCGTGCAAGTTAACCTTCATTTCGCGCAAAGGAGTCCAGACATGGACGACCGGCCCGATCGCCTCGCCCAACTCGAACGACAGCTCCGTCACACCCGAATTCTTGTTGGTCTCACGCTCGCCGCACTGCTGGTGTTCACGGGCGCCGCTGCCAGCCAGAAGCCGGCCGAGAACCTCAAGGTCAAGAGCCTGACCGCCGAAGCGGTCTCGGCCGGCAACATCACCCTACGCGACAATCAGGGCCGCCCCCGGGTGTCCATCTTGATGGGCAACGACGGCGGTCCCAAGGTGGCGTTGCTCGATGAAGCAACGAAGGTCCGGGTGCTGCTCGCGCTGCACGAGAATCAACATCCGCTCATTCAGTTGTCCGACGCCGAAGAGGCGCCGCAGGTCAACCTGCTATACAACAAGAACCTCGGCGGCGGGCTCACCGTGCATGGGACCGCTGGCCAGGCCATGTTCGTAGTTCCCACGAGCGCTGCGCCGATCATCGAATTGCGCGACGGCCAGGGAGAGAAGGTCTTCTCGGCGCCGTGACACTCTGGCGATTCGATCGTTCAACGAGGCGCCTGCCCGTGAACCCATTTCTGGCTGCCTCGGCTACTTCGGCGCCATGCGAATCGCGCCGTCCAAGCGAATCGTCGTGCCGTTGAGCATGGCGTTTTCGATGATGTGCTGCGCCAGCGCCGCATACTCGGCCGGTTGGCCCAGCCGCGATGGAAACGGAACCTGCGCCCCCAGCGAGCTGCGGGCCTCTTCCGGCAGGCCGGCCATCATCGGCGTATCGAACAATCCTGGGGCAATCGTGACCACTCGGATGCCGAACCGGGCCAGCTCGCGAGCGATGGGCAGCGTCATCCCCACCACGCCCCCCTTGGAAGCCGAATAGGCTGCCTGACCAATCTGCCCTTCGAAAGCCGCCACCGACGCCGTGTTGATGATGACCCCCCGTTCGCCGCCCGCGTCGGCCGGCTGCGGTAT
>CAYWTU010000093.1:0-10077 GCA_964461275.1 uncultured Pirellulales bacterium
AGCGATCCGAGCAGCCGGTGAAATATTCCCCAGCGTCAAGGTTTGTTGCGACTTTGCGGCTAAGGGCAGGCGCGCACGCAAACGCAGGTTAGGCCACCCGTCGGCCTCCGACGTAGGTGGCGATGGTCGGTGAATGGATGCCCAAGAGCAAGGCCAAGGGGTCGTCGTCAACTGTTTCGGGGAGCGCGATCGCCGTCAGATTGGCGAGCTTGCCGGGCGCGATGCCGCTGCGATCGGCCCCCAGCCGCAGCGCCTCGGCGCCGTTGGTGGTCGCCAGTTGCAAGATCGCTTCTGGAGTTAGCTCGGGAAAGCTCTGGGCCACAAACCGCATTTCCTCGAGCACACTCAAATCGGGATTGCTGGCCCGGCTATCGGTCCCCAGGGCAACCCGCACGCCGCGCTCGAGCAACTCGGGGAGCGGATAGCGCGGATGACCAAAGTAGGCGTGCGTTCGCGGACAGTAAACGAGCGACATGCGTCGCCGGTGCTGAGCCAGGAAGGCGTGCTCTTCTTCGTCCAAATAGTTGCCGTGAACGATCAGGGCGCCGTGCGCCTCACTCAAGGGCCGAAGGTATTCCAACGGCCGGGTTCCGAATAACTGCTCGGCGTCCCAGGCGTCGAGCTCGGTCAACAACTCGACCAGCGGGCCGGAGCGCCGCGCCAGAAGCTGCATTTCCTCGGGCGATTCCGCCAGGTGCAGCGCCAGCGGAACCTTGCGCTGGGCGGAACTTGCCACCGCCATGTCAAAAAGCTGACTACCGACGGTGTACGGCGCATGAGGTGAAAGACCGGGATACAGCCGCGCACGGGACCAATTCACCGCGGCCTGCACTTCCAGCGCTTCGCTATTCGCCGTCAGCCGATCCTCCTTCAAACCCAGCAATTCCCAGAACACCCGCATTTCGACCGCCGGCGCAAATTCTTCCAACGGCGGCTCGTACGCCTCCCAAATCGCATCGCGCGGCCAGGGGCCCGTGGCGATTTCACCAAGCAACGTCGTGCCACTGCGGGCCGACTCGGCCAAGCCTTGCCAAATAGGGTGCTCGTCCGCCGCGTCCGGCCCCGTGGCCGCAGGCTTCGACCGCCGCCAACCGACCAACTCACGAATCCAATCTGCAAAACCAATTCCCGGCTCACCCAGCGGCTGGCTCAACTCACTGAACTCCAGGTGCGTATGCGCATTGACCAGCCCCGGCAACAAGATCGCATTGCCTAGGTCGACGCGTTCGGCGCTCCAGGCGACGGCGGCTAGGTCGTCGGCGTAGCCTACGGCCGTGATCCGGCCATCCACCACGGCCACGGCCGCGTCTTCGAGCACTTCGCAAGGACTGCCCGGGTCGGCCTGACCGTAGACGAATCGGGACATCAAGAGCAACGGTGCGGACATGTGGTTCTGTGCTTGTTCGGCCGCAAAGGATCGCCGCGCCAGGCGGATCACGCGGACCGAGACGGACTACCGTGGAAAGCGAAGCCGGAAACCTTCGGACAGCGCGGACGGGGCTCGCAGGAAGTATAAAGGAACGGCTTTCGTCCGACAGCACCGCATCCCTGGAAGACATCCCATGGCCATCCGCATTGTCCGCCTCGGTTCGGCCCGCCAACACGGCGAGGGCCTGCGCATCGGAACCGTCCGCCGACCGCCGCGCGGAGTCCCCAAGCACAGGTACGGCGAGGAAAACTGGTTCGACGTTTGGTACCCCAACTTGTCACCGTCTCCCGTGACGATCAAGCTGGTCCAAGGCGAGGCGCGGCAGGGCGACGTCTGGGAAAGGCAATGGGCCAAGTTCGAGAAGCTGTACCGCGCCGAAATGGCCCAGCCGACCCCCAGCCACACGCTCAACCTGTTGGCCGCTTTGTCGCAGACTGCCGATTTTTCGGTCGGCTGCTATTGCGAAGACGAATCGCGCTGCCATCGTTCAATCTTGCGCAAGCTGCTGGTCGAGCGCGGGGCAAACGTGAAATAGCCGTTCGGCGGAAAGCGCGGCAACGCCGCGTTTGCGCGCCGGTCAATCGAGATACTTTGGGCCACAGTTGGAATGATCCATGCACCACGTTGCTGGAATGAGCGCAATAGGACTGTTGCTGACCGGCAGTGTCGCTGGTCTTGGCGCGGATGAGCCGGCCCGGTGGCTGCGCCCGCTGGGCGACAACATCCATCACTGGCGAATGAAACTCGACGACGACCGCTATCCGCGCTATGAAGCGGCTCAGGTCCGCGAAATAGCCGACAATATCCTGCTTTATCAGCGAGCCAACGGCGGCTGGCCGCCCAATTGGGACCCCACGCGGATCATTCCCGACGGCGAGCGAGCAACGGTTGCCGCCAATCGCGCCGCGGAAGACACGTCGCTCGATAACCGCACCAGCTACACGCACTTGACCTACCTGGCCCACGCTTATGGCCACACCGCCGACACCCGCTACAAGGACGGCGCCCTACAAGGAGTAGAGTTTCTGCTGGCCGCCGAATCGCCGCGCGGCGGCTGGCCACACTCGTTTCCGTCGCGGCGCGGCTACCACCCACGCACCACGATCATGGACGACGTGACAGTCGGCGTCTTGAACACGGTGCGCGACATCGCCGCCGGCCAGCCGCCTTTCGATTTTGTTACGGACGAACTGAAGGTGCGCTGCAAAGCCGCCCTGGCCCGCGGCGAAGCATTCTTGCTCGCGGCGCAGGTTCACGATTCGCAAGGCCGTCCGACCGTCTGGGCTGGGCAATACGACGAACAGACGCTGCAGCCGTGTCAGGGGCGCACGTTTGAACCGCCTGCATTGGTGAGCGCCGAAAGCGTGGCGGTCGTGCGCCATTTGATGTCGATCGAGCGAGCGGACGTTAGAGTGCAAGACGCCGTCGAAGCGGCCGTCGGCTGGTTTCGTCGCTCGGCCATTGCGGGGCTGCGAATCGAGCGAATACCCATCGACCGCGTGAAGTTCCCCAATCACGCTGCCACCCACGATGTCGTCGAGGTGGCCGACTCCGAGGCGGCGCCGATTTGGGCCCGCTTCTACGACATCGCCACCAACCAGCCGCTGATGGCCAACCGCGATGGGAGCATCGTCCATCGGCTGGCGGACGTCGAAATCGAGCGCCGCACCGGCTACTCGTGGTACGGCCACAATGCCGCATCGCTCTTGGAAAAAGACTACCCGGCCTGGAAAGCGAAGCGGTAGGACCGTTGCAGTGCAAAAGCGAAGTGCGTCGCAAAGCTGCCGAGGCAGAACACAGACGATAGATTAGATTCTGTCCGCTTGTCACGAATGGGACTCGATGCGGGCAAAAATGCCCTAACTGCTCGCGCTGCGGTACGACACGAGCGCCCGGTTGAACAGCCATCGCGAGGCGGCCAGGCTGGCGGCGGTGGCGACCAAGGCGAACACGGCCAGTTGCCATTCGCCCGGCCGTAGTGGCTTGGCCAAGAGACGCGCAGGGACGTTGACCACCACCAAAATCGGGATCACGTAAGTGAGCACTAACCGCAGCGGCGTGCCCAAGTCGCCGGTGTAAATCTCCATGGGGTAGCGCGAGAAATTGGTGACGTAGAACCAGAATTCGTACAGCGACTGGTTGCGTCCCAGCCATACGCTGAACGCGGCCATCACAATCATCAGGCTGTACAAAATCGCCACGCCGCACAAAACGTAGAACGGATAGAGCAGCGCCGCCGCCCAATCGGGGGCATAGTCGGTTTTCCACAGCGCCACGGCCAGCAGCGCCACGGCGAAGCCCAGGTTGCCCAGCGTCGACCATTCAATCCGTCGCAGCGAGATCAGAAACTGGGTGTCGATTGGTTTGAGCAACGCGAAGTCCAAGTTGCCCGACCGAATGAGTTCGCTGAATTCGTCCATGTTGGGCATGAAAAACGCTTGCACGATGCCGTTGACAATCACGGTGGTGGCTAGGAACACGAAAAACTCCCAGCGACCCCAGCCCGTGTCGGCGCCGATCGCGGGCGTGACTTGAAAGATGAGCAGGTAAAACCCCAGGTTCATCAGCATCCAGGTCAGCGAAGTGACCATCTCGATGATGAAGTTCGAGCGAAATGTCATATCGCGCACCAGGCTATTACGCGCGAACGTGAGGAACACACGGAGGTAACTGGGACGCTCGCTCATCGGCCGTTAACCTCCGAAAGCGCTATAGCGGCGCACGCCGAAATGGAACGCCGCGCGGGCGATGATCGTAAACGCCATGACCCACCCGGCCTGGATCGCCAGTCCCCAGGCCAAATCGGCCCCCTGCACTTTGCCCAAGAACACAGCGGCCGGGAAATAGGCTAAATAGTGCAGCGGGATCAGTTGCGCCACCAGCCGGGCAGGCCCGGGGAGGATGTCGATGGGAAACATGTGCCCCGAAATAAAAAAGTTGAACAGCATGTAGACGAACAGCAACGAACTGATCTCAAGAAACCAAAAACCGACCATGCCGATGGTCGCTTCGATCAAGAACCCCAGCAGGAAGCTCAGGGCCAGCGACAGACCGAACGCCGCCAGGGTAGGTCCCTCGGGCCAGCCGTTAAAGAAGCCGCGACACAAAAAGAACACCAGCGCGTAGGGCAACAGCGCCACGGCGTAATAGACCAATTTGTGGGCCATGCGGCTGAGCAACAGAAAGCCCAGCATGTCGATCGGCTGGATGAGATACTTCTTGATCGTCCCTTGACGGATGTCCAGGGCGATGGTTGAAGCCAGCCCTGGCATGCTCGAAAACGCTCGGCTGACCATGGTCAGTAGGTAGTACGACACCATCTCTTCGTAACGATAGCCGGCGATCGTCTTGCCGCCCGCGGCCGAGAACACGGCCGCCCACAGAAAAATCTGCGTGACAATGGGGAGAAACCGCATCAGCGTGCCGAGCATGAAATCGCCGCGATAGGTCAACCGCTCCTCCAGGCAAACGCGCATGACGGTCCACCAGATGGCCAGCCTCGCGGTGAGCGGAGTGGCGACAGATACAGCAGTCATGGTCAGATCCGGCGTGAATGCGATGGGGCGATGGTGTGGGCGGCTGCCCAAAACGGCGGCCCCATGCTACCTTGTGCGGCGGGAAATGGGCAGGCCGACGCCCGGCCGCCCGCTGTCCCGCCGGCCCATGGAAGCGAACCCTTGATCACCAAAATCACCGGGCGACTGATCGCCCTAACCGACGAAACCGCCACTCTGTCCGCGGGGGCGTTCGAGTACGAAGTTTCCATTCCGGAATTCACCCGGCGACACCTGCAGGACCACCTAAGCCGCGACGTCTCGCTGCACACCATCGAGTATCTCGAAGGCAATCCCATGCAGGGGCGGATGACGCCGCGGCTCATCGGCTTTCTCAGCGAAGTGGAACGCGAGTTCTTCGAACTGGTCTGCTCAGTGGACGGCGTGGGGGTCAAGAAGGCGCTACGGGCGATGGTCCGCCCGGTTCGCGAAGTGGCCGAGGCCATTGAGGAACAAGACGTCAAATCGCTGTCGGGCTTGCCGGGAGTGGGGCCGGCGCTGGCCGAGCGGATTGTGGCCAAGCTCCGCCGCAAGGTGCCCAAGTTCGCGCTGATGGTCGCCCGCAGCGAGCCGCACGCCGCCGACGTCGAGCGAGACGTGGTCCGCGAAACCTACGAAGTGCTGCGTTCGTTGGGCCACTCTGAAAGCGACGCCCGCAAGCTCTTGGACACCGTCCTGGCGCAGAAAAAGAAGTACAAGGACGTGCAAGAAGTGTTGCAGGCCGTGTATCAGCAGAGCCACGGGGGGAAATAGCCGCAAGGGCTGGGGCTGCATCCGGCGGGCGAGCGGCGCTCGGTTGCAGCCAACCTGTTGCCGCCAGCCTGTTGACAGCGGACTGGCGGTAGCGTTCATTGGCGCATCGCCGCTGGGGCTGCGCGTACCTGTCAGCGTGGGCCGACGCCGTTTCACGACCATCACCCAGGAATCTCAGCATGATTGCCCGTACTTTCGTCGCTGCGGCGCTTTTTGCCGGCAGCGCCCTTGCCCATCCCGATCACGACGAGCCCGGACTGTTGTTCCACTTTGCGGTGGGGACTCACTCCATTCAGAACGGGACCTGGCAAGACCTTTCGCACCAGGCCACGGCACAGGTCGTCGGCGCGCCGCGCGTGCAGCCCAACGGCCCCACAGAGGCCCTGGTGTTCGATGGCCAGGAGTTGCTGCAATTGGCCGGCAACGGCGAGGAAGCGAAAAAGCTGCTGCCCAAGCGCGAGCTAACCGTCTCGGCCTGGGTCCGATTAGAAAAGTCGGACGATCGCGGCGGCATCGTCGGCTATATCCAAGACAACGGACCACGTCAGCAAGGTTGGACCTTGGGCTATCAGGGGCGGCGATTCGTTTTTGCACTGGCCGCCGGCGAAGGCGCCGACTCCCCGGCGCTTACGCGGCTGGTTGGGAAAACGTCCATTGAGAAGGACCGCTGGTACTATGTTGCCGCGGTGTACGACGGACGGCAGATGCGGCTTTATGTCAACGGCGAGCTCGAGGCGGAAGCGTCGCAAGCGGGCGACATTGTGTACCCAACCCCTGCACGTTATGTCGCGTGCGGCTACTGGGACGCCGACGAGAAACGCCCCATGGAGGGCGCGCTGTTTGAACTCAAGCTGCTGGCGCACGCCCGCACGGCGGACGAGATCGCCGCCGTGGCCGCGAAGAACCGCAATTTGATCGAATGGCGTTCCACGCCAGAGAACGACTTGCTGTTCCTGGTGGCGCCGTACTTGCAGTTTGGCACGACCGATTCGATGACCGTCATGTGCGAGACGTCGCGGCCCACAAGGATGAAAGTGGAATACGCTGAAACGCAGCCGCTGGATCAATCGGCAGAGACGCCCGAGGCGAAGCTGATCAGTGAATTGAAGCTGAACGGTTTGAAGCCGCACACGCGCTACTTCTATCGCGTGCTCTGCCGCGATGACAGCGGCGCAGAAGTGCGCAGCGACGTGCACTCGTTTCAAACCGCACCGCCCGCCGAAATGCCCTGGGCCTTCGCAGTCATCGGCGATACCCAGCGCAATCCAGAGGTGACCCGCAAGTGCGCCGAGGACGCCTACGCCCGACGGCCGAATTTTCTTTTGCACTGCGGCGACGTGGTGGACGACGGATTCGCCAAGAACCAATGGCTCAAGGATTTGTTCGAACCGTGCGCCAACCTGATGGCCAACATCCCCACGTTTCCGGTCATCGGCAACCACGAGAAGAATTCGCACTGGTATTACGACTATTTCTCGTTGCCCGCTCCGGAGTACCACTATACGTTCCACTATGGCAATGCGCAGTTCTTCATGATCGACAGCAACAAGCCACTGGGGCCGGACTCGCCCCAGTACAAGTGGTTGGACGGCGAGCTGGCCAAGTCGCAGGCCACCTGGAAATTCGCCTGCCACCATCACCCCTGTTTCAGTTCTGACGAGAACGACTACGGCGATCATATTCAGGGCCGCAGCAAGAAGTTCACCTGGGGAGATCCGAACGCCCAGAAGCTCGTGCCGCTGTACGAGAAGCATGGAGTGGACATCGCCTTCAACGGCCATATCCACGTTTATGAGCGCACTTGGCCGATATTTGAGATGGCGATCAATCAGCGGCAAGGCGTGCGGTACATCACCAGCGGAGGCGGAGGCGGTCACCTGGAACAGCCGGCCCCGCAACGGGCATGGTTCAGTCTGCACTTTCAACGAGCGTTTCACACCTGTCAGGCGGCGATCCACGACCGCACGATCGTCTTCAAGGCCTACGACATCGAGGGCCGATTGTTCGACACGTTTGAGCTTACCAAGCACCAAGAGCGCTAGTCGGTTTACGCGATTCCGACGTGAGCGGCCGGCAACAGGCTCGATTGGCGACTCGCACCGTGGTGCGCTCGCGCTTCCGCAGGAAGGTCTTCCCTGACCGCGTCCGAGTTCAATTTTTCTTTTTCTTCTTGCCCGACTTGCGGTGCTCAGTCCAAATCCGTTTGAGCTGGTCTTGGCTCATGGGGCGCATGACCGGCACAGTTCGCCGGCCGCCTCCTACCTGGTTGTACGAACGGGTCTCGGTGGAGTAGAAGCCAGTATCGCTGAGCGGCAACACCTTGCCGTCGATAAGTTCGCTGGTGTCGAAATCGGTGATCCAGGCGATGTCGTCCCGCTGCTTGAGGTCGGGCTTGTAAACCACGACGTCGCGCGGGCCCGCGATGCTCAGCACCTCGTAGGGATAGTGGACGTAACCCAGGTCGCCCACTTTGACCGGCGTGACGATCTCTGGAAAGTACGGTTCGTCTTTTTGCGAAAGACGCCGCTGCTCGCTGCGGTAGGCCTTCAAGTCTTCAAAGTCCTGCGGCAGCCGGGCATTCTGCTTGAGCTCGCGTACCAGTTGGTTCAGACGCCGGAGCCGCTCCGTTTGCAGCCGCTCCATCAGCGCGAACAGATCACTTTCGCCTTCGGGCGAGAGCCGTTGCGGCTCGGCTTGCACCAAGGCCAACACAATTAGCGATGCCTGCCACCACATGACGCAACTCCCCCATCGGCGATCTACGGACGATGCGCGGCGCTCGCCGGCGTCCGCCCGACCGGTGACACGACTGGATTATGGCCGCGGATGCCGGTGGGGGCAATTTTTTTCCAGCAACGCCGGAGGGGAAACGCCGATACGCAAATCGGGCTTCGCCCTGACAAGCCGAGCGGGCAGAGCGGACGCCGGCGTCATGCTTACGGCAAGTCCTTTGACCCCACGATCGTCAGGTTCAAGCCCACCTGGACGTTGACGGGCATGTCGCCTACCTTGATCGGCGTCTTAGCGTTCAGGTACCAACCCAGCGAGCCAGTGGAGAACTCCTTGGCCTCGGCCAGAAACGGGATGCCGTTGATCGTGATTTCAATCGCCTGGGCGTGATCGCGGAACTGTTGCCGGGTCAGGTTTAAGCCGCTCTTGGCCATGGCGTATTTCCTCGTCAAAAGGGGTGTCTCCGGCGCGTCCACGGCCGGCTGAAGCTAGGGTATCCGTTGCCGCACATCCTGCAAGGTCGGCCAGCCCACCTATCAAACCCACACGCCGCACGAGAATCCTTGCGCCTTCGGCCTTTCCCGCAAGGCCCCCCAGGTCGCATACCGCCGTACCGCCCACGAAAATCGGGTGCCAGGGTGGTATAATCTTGCTGGGCTAGTCGTCTGCCTACACGTCCTAACGCCCCGCCTGCCAACCCATCGCGACCACCCCGCGGCAGCTGTGCCTATCGGCTCTCAGGGTTTGGAACAGATCGAATTCGATTCATGCTTCAATACCTAATCAGCCACATGTCCTACGGGGTCATCGTGTTCGTGCTGGTCATTACCGGCAGCGGCATTCCCGTGCCCGAGGAGGTGGTGGTGATTCTGGCGGCGGTGGCTAGCCGGGCCGGACAACTGGAGCCGTGGGCGGCGTTTGCGGCCTGCGTGATCGGCTCGATGGGGGGCGATTGCCTGATGTATTTCATTGGGTATCGCTTTGGCCACAGCGTGCTTCGCGACCACCCGCTCATTTCTCGGCACCTGACCAGCGAGCGCGAGGAGCGGATCGAGCGGATGATCCGACAGTATGGCTTTCGCGTCTATTTTCTGGCTCGTTTCCTGGTTGGCATTCGTTCTCCGGTGTTTCTTACGGCGGGGATCTTGCGCGTGCCGTTTCGGCGTTTTCTGGTGGTCGACCTGATCAGCGCCACGGCGGTCATCAGCTTGTTCTTCGGCCTGGGATATTACTTCGCCGAGAACATCATGAGTTGGCTGAAATGGATTCGTCGGGCCGAGGTGGCCCTGAGCATCGCGGTGGTGATCGGCGTCGTGGCGCTGGTGGTCTACGTCTGGCAGCGACGCAAAAACCGCTGGCAACGGGTGATGAGCCGCCGGCTGGCCCGCAGGAACCGCAACGGCAATGGGCAGACCAAGGCAACGGCGGAATTGTCCGCCATCGAGCCGCAATCGGTCGTGTCACAATCGCCGCTAGGGCCCTCGCCCGCCACCTCCGGCGAACCAACGCCCAGCGTCTGACAACCGCGCGGCCGCGCGAATGTTGGCCAGCGCGCTCGCCCCGGTACGAAACACCGCGTCGCCCGGTTTTCTACGCAATGTCACGAAACCG
>CAYWTU010000094.1:0-10072 GCA_964461275.1 uncultured Pirellulales bacterium
ATGACTTCCGCGTCGTGGTGGCCGCGGTTGGGCTGCTGCGGCTTCGCCGATTGCGGTTTTGGCGTTATTGGATCGTCATGGCGCTGGTTTCCCTGGCGGCTTCGATGGATACTCCGTTGCTGTGGTTGGTAATGGCCACGCCGCCGTTCTCGCTCACTCGGTATCCCGGACAGTTCTTGTTTGGTGGCAGCGTGGTCGCTTCCTTGCTGATGGCACACGGTTTCTCGCAGGCGACGGCGTTGCTTGAGAATGGACAACGCCGGCTCAAGGCGATTGCGCTGGCCGGCATAGCCTGCATTCTCACAGTGAATTGGCTCGCTTCGGATCTGAGCGGATACCTCTCCGACGGCCCGTTCTACAACGAGAAAGACAACGCTTTGGTCGAAGACATTGAAGCCTGGAAAGTCCGGGACGGACATGTGCGCCAGTTTGCTCCACAGTCGTCGGCCAGCCTGGGGAGAAGTGACGGAATGTGGCGCGAGTCACAATGGCGACGAAACGCCGCAGGAATGGCGGTTGACTACAACCTGCTTCATGGCGTTCCCAGCATTGATCAATACGACCTGCTGGATGGCACGGCGGCCAACTCGAGACTGTATTGGTTCAGTCAACTGATGGCCCAAGGAGAGCTAAACGCCTTTCGCGCCGGGGCGGTGACACACCTCAGTCTGGCGCCCACAGCGCCCGTTCCGCCGAGTTACCAGCGAATTCCTTCCGGCGTCGGCCACTTTTACCGCAGCCAAGAACCCCGGCCGCCGGCCTGGATGGTGTTCGAGACTGAGTTGGTCGTCGACCGTGCCGCGCGTTGTGAGCGATTGGCTCAGTCGGAATTCAATCCCTATCGCGTGGCGATCGTGGAAACCCCAAGCCTGGAGCTGGATGAATCGCCGGCCGAACCGCCCCTGGTCGAGACAGTGCCCAACGTCCGGGGCCGAAAAGAGTTCAACGTCAACACCGCCGCCCGGGGACTGCTGGTCATTTCGAATACGTATTACCGCCAACTGCAGGCGCACGTCGACGGTGAGGAATCGGCGGTGCTGCCTGTGAATCAGGCGTTTTGCGGCATCGTACTACCACCGGGAAGGCATCACGTGGTCCTGAGCTACAACCTCCACGAGATCTATTTGGGGTTTGCCGTCTCGATTCTTAGTTTGGGGTTCGTGGCGTGGAGAATCGGGGTCCAACTTCCACGGCGATTGACCGCGCCGGCCGGCTCACGCGACGAGAAGGCAACGGCGCCTTCGCCTGGCACGCTTGTTTGACGCCATCTTCATGGCTGCGTATAGTGCATTTTCACTGATGCCGCTGTCAAAATATGGCTCGGGCGGCGGCCATGGCCACTGTTGGTAAGTGATCTCTGCGATGCGCGTTGCGCTTGTCAATTTGCCGCACCCGACGCCGGTTGTACGCCGCTATATGTGTTCGTACAACTCGCCAATCTTCCTGTTCCCGCCGTTGGAATTGATGTACGCGGCCTCGGCCTTGCGGGCCTGGGACGGCCACGATGTGATGGTGATCGACGCCATTGCGCGGCGTTGGACGCAAGAGGACGTGCTGGCCGAACTGAAACGGTTCGACGCACAGGTGGTGGTCACGCTCTTGGGCTTTGAGATTTTCGAGCACGACGCCAATGCGTTGAAGTGGCTCCGTGGCCAACTGCCCAGCGCCAAGTTCGCCGTGTTCGGCCATTACCCGAGCACGTTTCCCGACCAGGTTATGCAGCTTACGGGCGTGGACTACGTGTTGCACGGGGAACCCGAGATCACACTGGCTGAAGTCTGCCGCGCGCTGGAGGACAAGCAGCAGTGGCCTCAGATCGGCGGTCTGAGTTATCGCAACGGTCAGCCGGGGCCGCTGCACAATCCCGTTCGGCCCTGGCTCAAGGATGTCAACCAGTTGCCGCATCCGGACTACGGCATGGTGAACATTCGCGACTACAGCGAGTTCATGATGCCGCTGCCGTTCGCGGTGTTGCAGACGGCGCGGGGTTGTCCGTATCCGTGCAATTTTTGCGTGCGGAGTTACGGGCAGCGGATGGGGATGCGGACGCCGGCCAATATTCTGGAGGAGCTGGGGCAGCTTGTGACGCGGTTCCAGATCCGCAGTTTCCGATTCATCGATGATACGTTCACGGCCATTCCCGAGCGGACTGCGGAAATCTGCCAGGGATTGAAGGAGCATTTTCCGCAGCTCGTCTGGAGTTGCCTGTCGCGGGTCGACACGTTGGACGCGCGACGCGCGCAATTTCTGGCCGAGGCGGGTTGTCGACGGGTGTACCTGGGGATCGAGAGCGGCAGCGAGCGGATCCTGAAGTTGTATGGCAAAGACTACGGCTTGGACGCCTTGCCGGAGTCGGTGCGGCTGTTGCGCCAGCACGGGATTGAGGTGGGGGCGTTCTTCATGGTGGGCCATCCCGAGGAAACCGAGGACGATTTTCAAGAGACTCGCCGGGTGGCGCGGACGCTGGAGCTGGACTTTTCCGGCATCAATTACACAACCCTGTATCCCGGCACGCATTTGTATGAAGCGTACAAAGATCGGATCGACTTTTCGTTGTTTCCGTATCGCAATGAGTGGAAGGCCCCCGGGCGTCGGGCTGAATTGCTTCGGTGGGAAAAGCAACTGTATCGCGATTTGTACTTAAATGTTCCATACTTCACCCGCCAAGCCGCCCGACTCGTTCGTCATCCGCTGGTGACATTGGCGGCGGGGCGGGCGCTGTTGCCGCACATGTTTTCCAGTCTTGGCAACCCCACTCCGCACCGCAGTGATCTGATTTAGGCGTCCCACTAGCAACGTCAGGCGTCTCGCCGCCATGCGCTTCGCAGTGGATGACTTCGAGGCAATTCTCGGCGGCGTCTCGCCGCCGCTACGGGGATGTCGCCTCCCCAAATCGTGTCAAGCGATTGAGGCACGGCCGCAGCGGCATTCCAGGGGCCCAGGTGTTGAGCAATGTTCCTCTCGCGCTGACCGGCGCGAATGGCCCGTCCGCTCATTGCCGGAACGACGTAGGGGCTGGGCCAGCGGTTGTGGCGGACCGATTGCTCGATAGCGATTACAATCGGCAGGACCGCATATGATCCCCGCGGCGCCCGTTGCACCTGGTTGGGCGCCTGGCTGTGCGCCAAGCAAACCAGTGGCGCACGTCGGGGGTCCGGCGTGGCCCGCTGTGGAAATGGCACTAGGGCTGATCGATGGCGGCTGAAGGGAAGTGGCGGTGAGTTCGTTGCAAAAACACCTGGGCTGGCTGCTGGTGGTGGCGACGTGGCTGGTCTATACCTGGCCGCTTTGGTTCGACTCCGGAAATCTGTATCTGGGTGATTTAGCGGTCCTTGACGTGCCGACCCGCGTGTTCGCCGGACGAGCGATACGTGCCGGATGGTTTCCCACGTGGACGGACCAACTAGCAGGCGGACTGCCTCTGTTTTCAGAATCACAGGCGAGTATCGCCTATCCGTTCTTTTTGCTGTTCGTGTTGTTTCCGGAGCCAAAGACGGCGGATTGGTACATCGCAATTCACTACCTGGTTTTTGGCTTGGGCATGTATGCCTTGGCGCGGCAGCAAGGCGCCCGCCGGATTTCGTCCGCCGTTGGCGCCATGTTGCTGATGACGTCATGGGGACTCGGTTACACGCATGCCGCGGCGCCGATCCTGACGGCTTGGTCGTGGCAACCGTGGAGTCTATGGTGCTTGGGAAAATATAGCCGGGGAAAGAGGTGGGCCCTTTGGCCGTTTACGCTCACAGTGGCCGGGGCATTGCTGGCGGGTCCACCGATGGTTGCCCTGAGCACGTTTCCGCTGTGCGTTCTATTTTGGTCGTTTGTGTGTTGGAAGGTGGGCTGGCGAAGGTGGTTGGGTGGCGCGGCAATTTGCGCCTTGATCCCGGCGGGGCTGGCGGCCGTTCAAATCGCACCGCTATTTGGTTATTTCCTGGAATCGACGCGACACGGCCAGCAATTTGAGGAACTGGCCGCCGGCACGGCGCCATCGTGGCGTATCTTTGCCCCTTGGGGGTTCGGATTGAAGGAGCCGTTGAACGCGGAGCACCCGCAGCAAGCCGCTTGGCAGGCGCATCTCATTTACGGATTAACGGCCTGCGCATTGGCATCGGCAACTTGGAGGTTTTGGCGCCGTCGTGAAACCTGGTTCTGGTTGGGCGCCGTCGCCCTATTTCTACTTGTCGCCATGGAGTCTCCATTCTTGGAACTGGCCAGTTCCATCCCCCCCTTTTCTTGGTTTCGCTACGCCAGCGCCTATCTCTGGGCGGCGTTCACCTGCGCCTATGTTTTGGCGGCGCAAGGCTTGTCGCGATGGGAAGAATGGCAGCGTTCTCGGTCGCTGCTGAGCGGTGTTCGGTATGGGACGTGGTGCATTACGGCCGCGGTGATACTGTTGATTGCCCTGGGTTCCGCCGATTTTCGACGATATCTCTCCGATGGTCCTTTCTACACGGAGTTTGACCCCGTCTTGTCGGACAATCTTGGCGATTGGCGGCGAAAGTACGGGCAGGTGCGCATCTTCGGTCCACTGCCGCCAATCGCCGCCAAGGACAGCATGGGTGGTTGGCGCGAATCAACGTGGCGGCAACGGGTTGCGGCCTTGGCGCCCGATTACAACATGATCCATGACATCGCCAGCATCAACCACTATATGCAGTTTTCGGGCACCGTCACCAACAAACGCCTGTTCGAGGTCGGGCAGTTGTTGCTCGAGCGGAAACTCAACGCCTTCCGCGCTGCAGCCGTGACGCACCTCAGTCTGGACGAACCCAATCCGCCGCCAGGCTACGAACGCCTGCCCGCCGGTTCGGGCTACTTCTATAAAAGCCAGGAGCCTCGCCCGCCGGCTTGGATGGTGTTTCAGACCGAACACGTTGACGACGGCCAAGCGTGCTGCCGGCGACTGGCCGACGAGCAATTCGACCCGTATCGAACGGCCCTGGTGGAAACGCCGACGCCGACGCTCGATGCGCCCCCGAACGAGACGCCTTCGGTGGAGATGATCCCCGACATTCACGGCCGCAAGGAGTTCCAGGTGCAGACCGCGGCACGGGGCATGTTGGTCATGTCGTACACCTATTTCACGCAGATGGAGGCCACGATCGACGGCCTTGCGGCGCCGGTCGTGCCGGTGAACCATGCTTTCTGTGGCGTGGTCGTGCCGCCGGGCGACCATCGCGTCGTGCTCCGCTACAATCCGTGGGAAATTTACTTGGGGTTGACCGTATCACTGGCCACGTTGGCAGTGGTGGTGTGGCGGCTGACGCACCACTGGCATTTAGCGCGTACGTCAGCAGGCATAGCGGCGGGATAGGCTCTGTCACAGTCGCTTCCGTGCAAGCGCCGAGCTCAAGCGTCCTTTCGCTCGTTCCAGACTTTTTTCTTGGCCTTCAGCAGACGCTCGGTATAGCTTTCGCCCTCTTCGCTCGGGGCGGCCAGGTTCCTCGGCGGCATTGGCGATTGGGTCTCTGGCGCCGTCGTTGGGTCGGCCTGGGCCAGCTCGCGCTCAACCGCGTCACCCGCGGTGGTCGACTCGGGCGCCGGTTCAAAGCGCGTGGCCGCCCGGCGCTGTTCGATTTGCTGATCGACCGCTTCCTTGCGGCTGCGCAGCCGCTCAAGCGTGGCGTCGACCGGCAATGGTCCGCCGCGGCCCAAGACGCGATCGCGCCACTGAGCGGCAAGCGGCCGCACCCAGGCGAAGTTGAGCGCCACGCGGCGGGTGAAAATATCGAAGAAGAACAGGCAACTGCCCACCAACAGCGCGAAGTGCCACGCCTCGCGCGTGCGGCTTGCCTGGGGCAAGTCGTGGCGAAACGGATCGATGGCCGCCGCCGGTTGCCGGTTCTCCAACGTGATCGGCGGCAGAATCTTGCCTGGCTGCCCGCCGCGCGGCGCCACTTGCGCCAGCGATTCGAGTAGTGCCTGGTCGGTGGCCCGCGTGCGGTACTCGGCCGAATACGGCACGTTGACGCCTGTCCGGAGCGGCGCCTGTTGCACTCCGGGATTGACCATCACAAAGTAGCTGCCGTCGTCGAGTGCCGGAAATGTCCCCACGTAGCGGCCCGGCGCCGTCTGCTCGATCTGGAGATCGATGGGCTCCATGTTGGGCCCGACGACCGTCCCCGACATGCTCAGAAAGTTCTGGAACTGCTCCTCGTTGTCCAGCGACGTGACGACCACGTGGGCTTGGCCGTCGCGAACGTCGGTGGCCACACTGAACTTGCCCTGCTCGGCCACGGGCCGCATGGCCCACCGGACCATCTGGCTGGCCAGTTTTTCGAAACCGTCCCAGGCGGTCCAATCGGTCGCCCAGCGGGCGCCGTCGTCGGTGGTCAGCGCCACGCTGCGCCCCAAACCGTAGGTCCAACCTGCCAGAATCGTGTTTGTTCCGGGGTCGGCCGGCCGCGGCGCGCGCAGCACCACTTCCACCAACGGGTTCTGCTTGACCTGCGTCAGCACATAGCCCTTGATGGGCGGCAACTGCGGCTGTAACCCACGGATCATTTCGTGGTCGGTGACGATTTGCGGCGCAAACGGCGGCGGCACCTCGTACACCAACGGCGCGGCCACACGACGGGCCTCTTTTTGAAAAATCCGCGGCAAGGCCTTGGGATTTTTCACCTCGTAATACTTGCCGCCGGTGGCGGTGGCCAGTTGTTTCAGAACGCTGCTGCCCGCCGGCCCATGCGTGGCCACCGCGACGGTGGAGACGGTGATCTTGGCGGCCGCCAGGCTACGAATCACGCCGGCCGAGGGCGGGCTTGGGTCGCCGTCGCTGATGACGATGACGTGCTTTATGGCGGTGTCCTTCAGGTTGGCCAGCGAGACGCGGGCCAGATTCAGCGAGGGATCAAAATCGGGCATATCGCCCGGGGTCATTTTGTCCAGTCGGGCCAGCATTTGCTCACGGTTGCCGCGAATGGGCTTGAGCCCGGTCGGCTGTCCCCACAGCCATTGTTCTCGGCCCTCCCAGTGCAACACGCCGCAGTAGTCTTCCTGGCCGAGGGCCTTGATCGCCTCTTGGGCAATCTGTTTTTGCCAGAAATTGCCCTCGGCCATCTCTGACGCGTGCATGACCATGGCCAACGCGCCGCGGGGAGAGACTTTGGCGTCTTTGATTTGGAAATCGACCGGCATCGCCTGTTCCACGTCGGTGTTGGTCCATCCGCCGGCGCCGAAGCTGTTGGGCCCCCCCAGCATCACCAAGCCGCAACCGAGTTGCTCGGTGTTGCGGACCAGCATTTTGATTTGCGGGTCGCTGAAATCCTCGCGCGGCACGTTGGCTAGGATCACCGCGTCGTAAGGCTGCAGTTCCGTCAGGTTGGTGAACAATTGATCGCTGGGCATCAGCGTGACTTCCAACTGCTCGGCTCGCAGGCTGGTCATCAAGCGCCCGTGCTCGCCGGGGTTTTCCGCATCCTCAACGAGCAGCACCTGGCCCGCGCCGCGAAGATGGGCAAAGCCCGTAGCACGGTTGTTCTGCGCCATGGCGTCGTCCGTAGGGTTGTCGGGCACGAACCGGGCCTCGTAGGTGTAGGCCGCGGCCTCGTCCAATTGCTGCCGCAAAGTCAACACCTGCTTGCCTGGCGCCAAGTCGATGTGCTGCTCGCTGAGCACCACCGGTTGATCGGTCGTCTGTTGGGACACGATCAGCCGTCCCGGTACGATGCCTGGATCGTCGGCCGTGGCCTCGGCCGTGTTTTCCAGGACCACGCGAACATCGAACGGTTGTCCCTTGCGGAGCATGGGGGGAAGGGCCAGCTTTTCCACCGCCACCTCGGCCCGGCGGCGATAAAACACCGGCTGGACGTCGATGCCCACGCCGCTTTCGGCCACGCCTTTGGCCTGTTCCAAGGCGTTGCCCAGATTCTCGTTCCCGTCGCTGACGATCACGATCCGCTTGGCCGCGTCCTCGGGAAACGCGGCTTGGGCCAGCCGCATGGCGCCCGCTAGATTGGTGAATTCAGGATCCAACAGCGCCTCGACCGTCTCCGGCAAGGGAACGTTGTCGTCGATTGGCGGCACTTCAATCGCGGCTTCGCGACCGAAGACGATCACGCCTGCGCGGTCGTCCCCTTGGCGATGTTGGGCCGTCAGCTCGTTGACGTAACGGCGCATGGCCGCTCGTTCGTCGGCCGGTATGCTCAGCGATTGATCGAGCAGGTAGATCACCGTCAGCCGATCGGTCTTGCGAACCCAGCGGACCTCGGCCGCGGCCAAGACCAAAGCCGTCAACACCGCCAGCCGCAGCAAGATCGCGGCCCAGCGCCGACCCCGGCTCAGGCCGCCCAAGCTGTGTCGACCGATCCACCACAACAGCGGCCCCAACCCCAGCAGGAGCAGATACCAGGGGCTGTCGAAATCGAGTTGATAACCGGCGAACATGGCGGCGGAGGTGGAGTCAAGGTTAGGTCGTCCCGGCAATCAAGTTGTACGGCTGCCGCACCGCCGCCGGCAAGCGCAGCCGCGCGGGAGACTTGGCCAGCCGGGGAAAACGGGGCTTTGGAACGGGCCGGCGCTACGGCTTAACCGGCCCGGCAGGTTCGACTACGATAAGTGCTGGCGGCCGTGGAACAACGCTCGAATCGAGCCGCCACGACGCCCCAGGCAAAGGGTTCTTGCGATGTCGGATGCATATATCTTGGGCGGTTGCCGGACACCCATCGGCAAGTTGTTGGGAGGGCTGGCCACCACGCCCGCCCCGTTGCTGGGGTCTGTGGCCATCCGCGAGGCGCTGGTCCGAACCGGGATCGGCGCCGAGCAGGTCGACGAAGTCATCATGGGCAATATCCTGTGCGCCGGACTAGGGCAGGCGCCGGCTCGGCAGGCGGCTCTCAAGGCCGGCTTGCCTCCCAGCGTGGCTGCACTGACGATCAACAAGATGTGCGGCTCGGGCTTGAAGGCGGTGATGTTGGCGGCCCAAGCGATTCGCTGCGGCGATGCGCAATGCGTCGTTGCCGGCGGGATGGAAAGCATGAGCCGGGCGCCGCACCTGTTGATCGGATCACGCGAAGGCTACAAGTATGGCCATCAGCAGATCTTGGATCACATGATTCTCGACGGCCTGTGGTGCGCCGTGGAAGATATGGCCATGGGGGCCGAGGCCGACTACATCGCCGAGACGCGCGGCGTCAACCGCGCCGATCAAGACAAGTTCGCGGCCGAAAGCCATCGCCGGGCAGCCGCCAGCAGCGCCTCAGGGCGGATGGCCAAGGAAAGCGTCCCCGTCAGCGTTGCCAGCCGCAAACAGACCATCGTCGTCTCGACCGACGAGGGGCCGCGGCCCGACACCACGGCGGAAAAACTGGGCGGATTGGGGCCGGCGTTCGGCAAGTCCGGCACGGTGACGGCGGGCAACGCCTCGCAAATCAGCGATGGCGCCGCGGCGGTGGTGGTGGTCAATGAGCAACTGGCCCGACAAAGCCGGTCGCCGCTCAGGGCCCGAATCGTGGCGCAGGCCACCAGTGGCGTGCCGCCCAAGGAGATCTTCATCGCGCCGGTCAGCGCCATGGAAAAAGTGCTCAAGCTGGCCAAGCTGACACTGGCCGACATCGACCTGGTGGAACTCAATGAGGCCTTTGCGGCGCAGTGTCTGGCCTGTATGCGGCCGCTCGACGTTTCGCCCGACAAGACCAACGTCGAAGGGGGCGCCATCGCCTTGGGACATCCGATCGGGGCCAGCGGGGCCCGAGTGTTGGTCACGCTATTGCACAGCCTGGCCGAGCGCGGTTTGAAGCGCGGCCTGGCGTCGCTGTGTCTGGGCGGCGGCAACGCCGTGGCGATGATCGTCGAGCGGGTTGAATAACGAACATTTCCCTACGGTTGAGATTCATGGCGATTACCTCCGAAACGTCGGCCCGTGACGGGTATCAAGAGGCCCTCCAAAAGGCCCGCCAGCGCGACACCAGCTTGACCACGGTCAGCGGCCGCGAGATCGACCCCTTATACGCGCCGGCCGAGCCCGACGACGCCTACGAAGCCAAGCTGGGTTATCCCGGGCAGTACCCGTTCACGCGCGGCGTCCACGCCAATCTGTACCGTGGGCGGCTGTGGACCATGCGCCAATTCGCCG
>CAYWTU010000095.1:0-9958 GCA_964461275.1 uncultured Pirellulales bacterium
AAGGCTGCCTTCCAACCCGCCTCTAGAATCTGGTCCAATTCCGCTGCCTGTTCCGCGTAGTCCGGTTCCAGCGCCAGGTTACGGTATTCATGGCGATCGGCGCCGTGGTCGTACAGCTCGCGCCCGCCGTCGAACCAACGCGTATAACGCCAGCGGGCGGTGCGCACCGACCGCCCTAAATGTTCGTTGTCCAGCGGCACGCCAGCGCTTGAAGGACTGCCTCCGCGGCTGACCGTGGTGAACGCGGCCGACTTCCAGGGCCGGTCGGGCTGAAGGAAAAGGGGCGCGAAACTAGTTCCTTCCAGGCCGTCGGGAGTCGGCACACCACAAAGCTCGCACAGCGTTGGATACAGATCGACCAGTTCCACCAGCGCCGACGACACGGCGCCCGACGAGCCGCCGGGCGCCAGGGCGATCATCGGCACGCGGGCCGATTCCTCGAACAACGTCATCTTGTGCCACAGGCCGCCGTGCTCGAACAGGTGATATCCGTGGTCGCTGACGAATACGATGACGGTGTTTGTGGTCAGTTGATGGCGATCGACCGCGGCCATCACACGGCCAACCTGGGCGTCCAGGTAACTGACGCTGGCCAAGTACGCGGCCACCGTCGCCTGTCGTTGATCAACTGCAAGCGGAGGATCGCTGGCTGAGTATGTCAGGGCAGGCAAGGGAATGCCGCGCAAATGGTCCGCCGGCTCCTGAGGTAGGGGCATTCGGGCGACCGGGTACAAGTCGAAATAGCGCTGGGGGGCAATATAAGGCGTGTGCGGTCGGCGAAACCCGATGGCCAAGAAAAACGGCTGGCGGCCCTGCGATAAGACTTCTAGTTGCCGCTCCGCAAGGACCGCGAGTTGACCGTCCCAGGCCTGTTCGTCCGCAACGCCCAACACAATGCCGCTGGGACCTTGAGCGCGGAGGACCTGTACGGCCGGAGGCTTCTTGCCAGTTCCGTCTTCTTGAATGTCCAGATCCCAACTGGGCGGGTCTTCAAAGCCGCGCCCGGTGTGAAAAATCTTGCCGAGCTTGACCGTTCGATAGCCATGGCGGCGAAACTGTTCGGGTAGAAACGGCCAGCCCGGCAGCTTGTGCCGCGGCTGCGTGACGTTGTCGCGAATGCCCGTGGTCTCTGGCCGCAGGCCGCTTAAGAAGCTCGTCCGCGACGGATTGCACACCGGATACTGGCAATACGCCCTATCGAACCGCACGCCGCGAGCCGCCAGGCGGTCGAGGTGCGGCGTCTGTGCCGTCGGGTCGCCATAGCAACCCAAGCGGCAGCCGAGGTCATCGGCCACGATCAACACGACGTTGGGCCGCGGTGAGTCGGCCCCACAGGTCGGGACCGCCGCGAGCAGCAACCAGACCGCAACCAACGCGTCGCCGCACCGTGATCGCCCCAGCGCAAGGGCGTGCCGCAAAGGCCGACCAGCACGACCGTTTCGACTCACCATCGGGTTCGCTCGGCTGACGTTGCTAAGGGATTTAGAATCCGACTGAAAGCCAATTCTTCACCACTTACATAGACCCGGGTTTACTGAAATGGGCTTGCTCGGGACCGGTTGCGGACTGCACGAGCTTCACCCTCGCGGGGGCGTTGAGCTGACTTTGCAACAACAGCATCTCGCTGTCAATTTTCTTGAAGTGTTCCTGCAGCGTCAGGTGTTCGGCCTGAAAACGCTCCAGTTCTCCCGACACCTTGCCCATCTTGGCCACGTCGGCCTCCAGCTCCGACTTCTGGTCAGAGAGCACCTTGAGTTGTTGCTCGTACATGGCCAACGCCACTTCGTTTCCGATCAATTGCGAACTGAGGTGTCGCTGTTGCTTTTCGTTCGCTTCGTCGACGGCAGCCTGCGCCGCATCGCGGGCGACTGACAATCGCTGGTCCATGGCGGCCGTCAGGCGCTCAACCAAGGCGGACACTTTCGCCTTGTCCTGCTCATCGCCGACAATATCCGCTTCCATGAGCCGCCGTTGGGCTTCGCCCCATTGCCTCGTCAGCTCCAGTAGCAACGGGTCTCGCTCGGCCTGCCGGCGGACATCGTCGGCGGTCGTTTCGTTCGCGGCCTCGAGCTGCGCCCGCAGTTGTGACAGCGCAACTTGCCTGGTCAGAATCTCGGCGCGGAACGTTCGCTCGTTGGCATAGGTCTCGCGGAGGACCATCATCAGAAACTGGTGTCTCTGCTCAGCCTGCTCGGGAGAACTGTTTCCCAAGTCTTCGCGCAGCGATTGGATCGTCGCTGCGTTCTTTCGCAGGTTGCGCTCGACCGTCACACGAGCCTGCTCAAGATCGCTCAGCCGTTTGGTGCGCTCGCGTTTGGCCTTGCCGTCCAGTTCTTCGACGAGAGACTCGGCAACGGCGGTCAGGAGCCGGGCCGTTTCCGTCGCGGCGCCGGCCTGGGGCCGCATCCACAGCTCCAAGATTTCCGATTCGGACGGCTCGACGTGAATCTCGTTTTGCAGCCAGCCTGCTGGGTCGGCTCGATCGGCGACGATGCTCAGCGACTTGATGCCCGGTTGGTTCAGGGCGGCATTGAGCACAAACGGGTTTTTGGCCAGCGCCGCCACGGTGAGCTTGAAGATGGAGAACTCCTTGTCCGCCGCCGCCATACCCACCGTGCGATCGGCGGATAATAATTTGGGATCTTCTTGAGAAACTTGGAGGTACGCGCTTACCCGCTTAGACGCGCCCGCCGGTGTTGCTTCACCCAGCGGCCTGCACCCCCATAAGCCGCCAACCCATACGATGATTACACCGAGCGCCCCGTGCCGCAGCCGATCCGTCGTACGCCGCCACATGGCATGTCTCCTGAATTGGAGCCTTGAACCGCGAGCCCCCAACCGACCCGCGCTTGGCATTGTCGCGCTGGTTATCGTTTCGTGCAATCTTTTCGCGTGCCAGGGCTGTGCGTGCGTTTTGCCCACCGGGGGGCAACTGGGCAGCCGGCATGGGGAATCGTACAATCGGGCCCAAACGCCCGGAATGACAGCGAGGGAGCTATGAGTGACCTGAAATCGCGGCTGGCCGCAACTCTGGCGGAACTGCACGAAGAGCTGGCCGCCACGTCGGCGGCCGACATCGAAGTACGCCAATTGCTATCGCGAGCTTTGGCCGACATTCAAGCCAAGCTTCAGGCCTCGCCGGGCGAAGCATCCAAGGCGCTGACCGAGGACGGTAGCGATGGCTTGGGCGACCGGCTCCGTGGCGCCGCGGTCCACTTCGAACAGTCACACCCCACGCTGTCGGGCCTGATCAACAGCCTGGTGGATACCTTGACGCAGTTGGGAATCTAGCCGCGCCCTGCCAGCGCTGCGAAGCCGTCGAAGCTCAAGCGCCGTCGAAGCTCAAGCGCCGTCGAAGCTCAAGCGCCGTCGAAGCTCAAGCGCCGTGGCGCGATGGCCAAGATCAATGCCCGGCGGACGCCCGAACTATTGGAGTGGCGCCGTTTGCAGTGTCCCCACCACGTCGCGGACGGCACGGCAGCCCAAAGACGCGATCGCATTGGGCAGGGCGTCCAGAATCTGCATTGTGGCCGTCGGGTTGTAGAAGTTGGCCGTACCGATCTGGACGGCCGAAGCGCCGGCCACCAGAAACTCCATCACGTCGTCGAGCGTGGCGATTCCGCCGATGCCGACCACTGGAATCTTCACGCGCTGCGCCACCTGATACACGCATCGCAGCGCGATCGGCTTGATCGCCGGACCGCTCAGGCCGCCTAGAACATTGCCCAATAGCGGCCGGCGTTTGCGCCAATCGACCGCCATTGCCTGACAGGTGTTGATGACCGAGATGGCGGTGGCGCCGCCCGCCTCGGCAGCGGCGGCGATCGCGGCAATGTCTGCCACGTTCGGCGTCAGTTTGGCCAACAGCGGCAGCGTGGGACAGCGCCGACGCGTGCTCGCCACAACACTCTGGCATTTCGCGGCATCGGCGCCAAAATCGGCCCCGTGACTCACGTTGGGGCACGACAGGTTCAGTTCGACCGCCGCCACGCCGGGGTGACCGTCCAGCCGCGCCGTTAGTTCGACGAAATCAGACTCGTCTTGGCCTGCCACGCTGACGATGATCGGCGCTGCCAGCGTCGACAGATACGGCAGGTGATGGTCGAGCAACCCTTCGATGCCATCGTTGTCCAGACCGATTGAATTGAGCAGCCCGCCGGTTGTTTCCACAGTTCGCCAGGGGCGATTGCCCGCCCGCGGCTGGCGGGTGATTGTTTTGGGAATGATGCCGCCCAGGCGAGATAGATCGACAAGCCCAGCCATCTCGCGGGCATAGCCGAACGTGCCCGACGCGACCAGAATCGGATTGGGCAGCGCCAGCGAGCCGAGCGCGACGGAGAGGTCAATGTCTGATGCGTTAGCCATTCGGCAGCGCAATGTAGCTAGCCAAACGCAGACACGCAAACGGGCGCCAACGAGCACAAGTGCAGCGCCCTTACCGACCAAGTCTGGCGACGCTGGCTACAACGGGCCGCAGCGTCTAGATGATCCCGCCGTGCGTACGGTATGGCGAGGTGTGGTCCGGCTGATCGAGGAACCACAGCCGTTCCCATTCATCCAAGATCAACCGCAGACCTTCCGAGGTGTAGATCAACTGCTGGGTGCGCCGGACCGGATCGGCCGAGTAGGCCGGAAGGATACAGCCTGAAAACGTCCCTAGGCACAGGCTCAATAGTCCCACGATGAGGATTGCACGCATGCCTAAACTCCTAGTTGAGCACTGGCGCGAGGTACGGGCCGCGGCGGACGTTGGTTTGGCAAACATGCGAGACCGCCCTATTGCTCGGGTGCTAAATGCCGATCGGCCAATCGATGGGTTGAACGCCTGTGGACCTAGGTGGGCTAGGAGCCCACTCAGGAGGCGATTGAGACCGTTGGTTTTTCGCCAGGTCGGGGACCGACTGGAAGGCCGAAAAGCGGCGGAAGATTAGCGTCCAGCGGGCTTTGCGCCGAGGGCAACCGCGCCGCGTGGCATTCGGCCGAGCATCACCACAGGTTGGCCTGCGATGGACGCAACCACTTGACAGCAAAGAGATTATCGCGATCCATAGAGAACGGACTACGACTCAACTGGCCGCAGCGCCGGGAGTCTGCCCTTGGCGGGCAGCCGCGGCGGCTTCGGCAGCGGCACGCTCTTCCGCCTGCCGGTCCAGTTCTCGCACCTTTTCTTCCATCTCCTTGCCGGGCTTAAAGGTTACGACGTATTTCTCCGCCACAAACACCTTATCACCCGTGCGAGGGTTGCGGGCCTTGCGAGCAGCCCGTTTCTTGACCTCGAAGACACCGAAGTTGCGAAGCTCGATCCGTTTTTCCTCGACGAGCGTCTCCACGATGGCGTCAAAGGTTTTCTGGACGATCTCCTTGGTCTTGAGCTGCGTCAGACCGATTTCTTCCGAGATTGTCTTGACGATCTCTTTCTTGGTCACGACGTGGTTCTCCTGTGCACGTGCGAGGCGAAGATTGCAACGCACTTTCGACCGACCATGTCCGTTCCAAGTGTAAATGGCATAAAGAGTAGTGTCAAGCGTGCTCGGCCTAAGTCTGATCGAAGCTCGCTCAAAACAGGGGCATGATACTCCCTTCGACCGGTCGAACCTCGACCGGACGAAAAACCGTAAGTCTCAATTGCCAAAGAACTTAGCAGAAATCACGCGAACCAATGTTCGACGTTTCGATGTAAACCCATACAAGGCTTGGATTAACATCGAATTTTCGGCGACCATCTTGGGGGAGTTTTCGCCCCCAAGCTTGGCGCGCGATTTCTGCTCCTTGGCAATATCGTCCACAGAATCGGCAGACTTGAACTAATCGTCACAGCTTGACGATTTGCTACGGCCAGCTTGCTTGATGGCTAAATCAAGGTGGTCGAATCGTTAAATACGGATGACCGCCGACTGGGCCAGAATTTGCTCAACCGTGACCAATTCTCCCTGGCCGCTGCCGGGGCAAACCTCGCAGGTTCTCTGCCAATCGGCCTGGGTGCGTAGATTGGACTGCCAAAACGGCCACGTTCGACATTGCCGCGGCCGTTCCAGGTAGACCGTGCACTTGCGCGTTTTGGGGTCCAGTAGAGAGCAATCGCCATTGGATCGCTCCGTTAGGCTCTTCCGTACGCCAACCGTCCGGACGTACTTTGCCTCGAACTTGGCCTCGTCCATTCCCAGTCGGGCGGCCATGGCCTCGATTTCCGCCTTATTCACCCAGACAAAACCGGGCGCGCCGGTACAGCAGTCGCCGCACTGTGTGCACTCGAACCGCAGGCCGTCTTGGAACCAAGGCTGTTTGCTCATGGGGAACATTTTCCAAAGCAGGTCAGCGTGCCGAGGCTACTTCGCGCAAGGCCCGGACGACAAAGTCGATATCTTCAGCGGCGGTCATGCTGCCGGCGCTGAGTCGCAGCGTGCCGCCAAGCACATCCGTTTTCAGCGCCAGGTGCATCCTCGGGGCGCAGTGCAACCCGGCGCGCGAGCACACACCATAGGAAGCGTCGAGAATGGCCGCAAGCTCCTGCGGGTCAAATCCGTCGACATTCAGGCTCCAAACGCCGACGCGGGCGCCGGCGCTTGGCGGTCCATATAGCGCAATTCCCGACGCCCCTTGCAGCTCCGCCAGCAACCGCTCGGACAATTCCAGCTCATGCTGTCGCACGCTGCTGACGGTCCGGTGGAGCAGGTATTCACAACCGGCGGCCAGACCCGCCAACCCTGGGACGTTCAGATTGCCCGGCTCGTAACGCTGCGGCAGTTCGGTCGGCGGTTCCTCGCTGCGGCTATCGGCGCCGGCGCCGCCTTGGCGGGTGGGAGTCAATTCCGACTCGACGCCTGCCGCAATGTACAAAAGCCCCGTTCCCAAAGGGCCCAGCAGTCCCTTGTGCCCCGAGGCGGCGAGCAAATTGACGCCTAGTTTTTCCACATCGACTTCCACGTGTCCCAACGACTGCGCCGCGTCAACCAATGTCAGCGCACCGGCCCGTTTCGCCAATTGGCAGATATCGTCGATAGGCTGCAAAGCGCCGGTGACGTTCGAGGCGTGCGTGACGGCCACGAGCCTGGTTGACTCATTCAATGCCAGCCGGAGTTGGTCGAGATCGATCGTCCCACGATCGTCGCAGCCGACGTAGATGACCTCCACGCCGGATCGTACCTGGCAGTGCCGCAACGGCCTCAGAATCGAGTTGTGTTCCGCCACGCTGGTGACGACCCGATCGCCGGCCTTGAGCAAGCCATGGATGGCCAAGTTCAGGGCGTCGGTGCCGTTGTGTCCGAAGACGATTCGGCTCGGATCGCTGGCGCCGATGAGCCGAGCCACGTTGGCCCGGGCGTGCTCGACCAATCGACCGGCCTCGAGCGACTCAAGATAGGCGCCCCGGCCCGCGGCCGCCCCGACGTTGCGCATGCAGTCATTTACCGCGACGTACACCGCCTCGGGCTTCGGCCAACTGGTGGCGGCATTGTCGAGATAAATGCGAGGTGCGATGGTCAAGGGCTACGATCCGCAAGTGAATCGCCGATGCGAAAACCTTCTCCCTGTCACTGAAATTCGAGCCCGCCTGGTGCGTCCGCCCCTTCGCGGCGGCGACCTCTTCCTACCGCTTCGTTCATCTCACGCGGCAACTAGTTTAGCGCGATTCCAGCAGCAGCGCCCCGTGGCCGGCGGGGTCGAAGCCGTCGGGCCAACGCGTTTCTGGATTGTAGACCGCGTCGGTTAGAACAGCGTCGGTCAGAATGGCGCCGATCAAATCGACGCCCGTCAGCCGTGCCCCCGTCAGATTAGCCCGCGTCAGGTCGGCCTGAAACAACACCGCGTTGTTAAGGTTGGCGCCGGACAATTCGCTTTCGGTGAGATTGGCGGAGGTCAGGGCGGCGCTGACCAGATTGGCCCGCACCAGATTGGCCTCGCGCAGGTCGGCCGAGTATAGGTTGGCCGTCGCCAGGTCGGCCTCTTCCAGGTCCGATCCCCGCAGCCGGACCCGAGCCAGGTTGAATCGCCGCAGGTCGGCCCCGCGCAGCACAAGCCCCGACAGTTCGGCCCCCTCAGTTTGCGGACCGCGGACCACGTGCAAGACCGACCCGGTGGTCTTGTGTTTGATCTCGATGCCCAATTTGGGTTGGGAGGATCGTCCGACAGAATCGAGCATGAGTGAACTTCAATCGCTAAGACTACCAAACAACCTGACAACCGCCCTCTAACTTCCGTTGATTCCAGCGAATCGAGCAGGTTGTCTGTTGGGCTCTAAAACTTGATGGCCGACGTGCTAGCGTTACGGCAACCGTCCGCCGCGCCCCATTGCCGTCCATTCTAACAGCCGCCGCCGAAAAAGGATCGGGTTGGGCGCACCGAAGCAATCAATCACGGGCAGATAACGCCGCATCGCCGTTAGAACCGGCATAACGGACAGGATCGAGCGTGAAAGGAAACCCAAGGAATGCGGGAGACAACTAGCTAGTTGTCGCCTGCGCCGAGCTAGTTGTCGCCTGCGCCGAGCTAGTTGTCGCCTGCGCCGAGCTGGCCGGCGTCGGCGGTCGCCAGCGGTTGCCGGCCTGCAAAACCGGCTTCGAGTTCGTGCCAGAACAACACCTCGGGCTCGCCGAGCTTCCAACACAGGAAGACGATGCGCCCCTCCATCTGGCACGGAAAATCGACCAGGCCTTCCAACGGATTCTTGGGCTCCACGCCCAGTTCGCGCAACTCGTCGACGAAGCCTTGCAACCGCTCGAGGTCTTTTTCCAACTCCTCCTCGGCTTGCGCGAGTTCTTCCGAGTACACGTCGCGCTGATCGGCTTTGCGGCCGCCGCGAAGTGCGGCCAGCCGTTCGCGACGTTCGACCACGTCCTTGGACAGCGCAGCCAAATCTTCGCAAATTGCCCGCACCAGCGGCAACGCCGCATTGGCCCGTTCGACGGTGAACAGCTTGGCGGGTGAAGCGGGCTGTGCGGCCATGGGCTGATCCCCGACGCGCTGCGAAATGATCGTGTAAGGGGCGGAAAACGGTGGGCCGCTACTGATTCGGCCCGCCATGAACCGGCTCGGTCAGGACCTTCGATTGGGCCACGGCGGTCGGATTCAACGTCGACCGGCCCCAAGCGATGTCCACTGGCAACCGCGAATAATCGACGATGCATCCGTCGCGGCTGTAACAACTCAGATCCAACGTCGCCCCCATAAAGATGCAGTCCACCGGGCAAGGTTCGACACACAGGGCGCAGAACATGCACTTGCTGTAGTCAATCGTGAAGCTCTCGACTCGAAACCCTTTACCTTGGGTGACACGCTCTTTCTCGATGTAGATGCAGTCGACTGGGCAGGCCTTGGCGCACTGGTCGCAGGCGATGCAGGTCGTCAAATCATAGCGATGAAATCCGCGGTAGCGGGCCGCTACTTTCACCGGCAATTCGGGGTACTCATAGTGCTCGGTAAACGTCTTTCGGTCCGGGTCGTACGTCGATAGCCAGTACCGCAGCGTGACCCACATCCCATGGACGACGGTGACGACCGCATCGACAATGTCCTGAAACCACTGCTTCATCCGTAAAACCTCGATCTACTGACCGGACGGCTCAGCGGGCGAAAATCGCCTTCTGAGCACCAAATCGTTCGTAAGTCCCTACCGGCCAAGCGAATTATAGGCGCAGGCCAGTTGCCCGCAAGGAGACGGAAAACGTCCAGCGGGCCGACAACGACAGCCAAAGGCGAAAAGGAAGTCCGCCGCGTCTGTAACATTGGCCGGCGACATGCGACTGGTGCTCCCAGACGAGGCCCGAAATACACCGGTTGCGTTGCAACCAATTGCAATATAAAGATTTATGGCGGATAAACTATCCCGTGAACAAGTGCCGTCTTCGCATGAAAACGGGGCCGTGCGACCAGTCGTAACAGGAATTCCGAGAAAATGACTCAATCGGCTGTCAAAATTGCCGTTTGTGGTGAGTGCGTCGCTTGACTCTGAGTTAACAGCACG
>CAYWTU010000096.1:0-9948 GCA_964461275.1 uncultured Pirellulales bacterium
CACCTGCGTCAGCGAGGCGAACGACAGCTCACTTTTGATGTCAGTCTGGACGCGGGCGGCTGCTGCGCCCAGAACGGCCGTCGCCACGCCCACCGCGACCACCACGCCGCACAGCACGCCGGACAGCTCCAGCACCGGACTGACTCGCAACAACAAGAACGCGCCCAAGTGGACCGACAGCGCCCCGTAGAACACGGCGCTGGATGGCGTGGGGCCTTCCATGGCCCGTGGCAACCAACCGCAGAACGGCGCCAAGGCGCTCTTGCCGGCCGCTGCCACCAACAGCAACAGGCCCACGAACAGCGCTTGCTGCGATGTCAACGCGGCGTGGCCGTCGGGCCAGGGGGCGTCGGCCATCAGGCCGACGAAATCTCCTTCGCCGCTGAGATGGTGCAGGGCCACGGCCGCCGCCAAGAAGGCCGCGTCGGCCACGCGATAGACCGACCAGACCCTCAGCCCGTTTTGCACCGGCGCGGAGCGCTCATGAAAGAACGCCACCAGCAATGCCGACGACAGCCCCACCAGCTCCCAGCCGGCAAAGAGCATTTCAATCGTTCCCGCCACGCTGGTGACGATCATTCCCAACAAGAACAGCGAGTACAACAGAAAAAAGCGGTGATAGCCCGCCTCCCGGTGCAAATAAGCGTTGGCGAACACGCCGATCGCTCCGCACAGCAGGAACGATAGAATCACGAATGGCACGCTGAGCCGATCGAACACGATTTTCATCGACAGGTGAAAGTGTTCCTGAGGGACGACGATCTTGTTGCCCAGCTCGAATTGGACGTGCCGCGTGTCCAGCGCCAGCATCAGCCCCAGAATCGCCAGCGACGCAATCAGTCCGGTGAGCACCGCCGATTTGACGAAGCGGCCCACCGTGGCCTCATTCCAGCGGTGGCCCATCAAAGCCGACATACCCAACAGCGCACACAGCGCCAGCGGCGCCGCCAGCGTCAGCGCACCCAGGCCCGAAAACCAGAAATGGGCGTCGGTTAACATGACGGCGCCCCCGGCTCGGGCCGCGGATCGTCCAAGGCGCGCTGGCCGGCGACAGTGAGCGACGGCTCAACCAGCGCATAAGGGAGCGGGTCGCGCCCCTGGGAGTACCATTCCCTTGAAGATTGCACCCGAGCCAATTCCATCGGTTGGGGCAACCACGGCTCAAACTTCCCGCGGCGAAAATAGTGCATTCGGCTTGAACCTGGGTCGAGCGTCGCCACCTGCACCCAGCCGTTGTGGACCATCCGGCTGATGACTGGGTTGGCGGAGATGATTTTTTCCAGTGCGTCCGGTTCGCACTCCACCACAAACAACAGCCGCATCGGTTCGTGCAATTCCGTCATTTGGGCGGGCAAACCCGGCCGCAGATCGCTGGCCGCCCCGTCCATGACGCCCAACAGGGAGGTGATGTTGTGCGGCAGCTTCGTGCCGCTGCCCCACCCCACCGGATCGACAGTGGAAAAGTAGTAGTCCAAGTTGATTCCGCCGCAGACCGGCACGACCGCTTGCAAGATCCGCGCCAAGATCGCCTTGTCGTCGCCATCTTGCTGAGGATCGTACGACACCAGGAATGCTCGGCGATCGAGAAACAACCCTCGGGTGCGCGCCCGCCGTCCGACAATGCACAGCGCGTTGCCGGCGTGTCCGATTTCGGCGCGGGTTTGGGCCAGGTCTTCGCCGCGACTTTCCACGTGCCGCAGCGCTCCCTCGGCAGTGATGTCGAGAGGGGCTGCGGCAAACTTGCGGCAGCGCTCGTGGGCGTTGCGCAGCCGGGCGGCACTGAACAAATCGAGCGCCGCGTCCAAATCCTCGCGCAGCCACACGGGCAGCCGCTCCAAATCGAACAGCGTGAGCTGTTCGTCGCAGGTGTTGTGCGACCCCGCGACGAACCAAGTTTCGGGCGGAATCTCGACGCCGCGCTCGGCCAGACGCCGGCGCACTCGGGGATCGTTGGCCATCTGGGCCAAAGCCCGGGCGTTGGGCCCACCGCTGCCGCCGCCGCAGGCCGCGCAGTGATACGCCGCCTTGTGCGGATTGTTCATCGCCGACGAGCCGTGCCCCAGCACAAACACCAGCCGTGCGAAACGACGTGTCAAGCCAATGTCGCCCAACAGCCGCTGGACGACGGCGGCCATTTCCTCCACCGTGTAACCCGGCCGCTCCCTCCCCGAGGATAGCGCCTTCGGCGCACGTTCCAATTGCAACTGGGTCAAACGCGGCGGCTGGACCCAGCGACCCGCGCGGCGCCGGATACGGGCGGTGAGTCGCGGGGCGATCACGCGAGCCAACAGCGGCGCCGAAGCCAGCGGCCCCAACGTGGCCGACAACAGCGCGCCAACGGTGAACGAGCGGCTTCCGCGGCGCATGTGTTGCGACACGGCGGCTAGCCAGCGCCGCGCTCGGCCGTGACGCCGATGCACCGCCTCGAAGTCGCGATCGACTACTTCCTCCACGTAATGCTGCGGCCGGATCGCGACCGGACACAGCGGAACGAACTTCGCATCGGCGGCGCCGCGGTAGTACATCGCCACCGCGAAAAACCCGGCCGAACCGAATGTTTCCACTTCCGGCTCAAGCTCCTCCAGATGCCGCCGGAGCGACTCCTCGCGATCGTCCAAACAGCAGACGACTTGCAACTTCGGTCGGCGGGGCGTCGTCGGCGGCATGGCAGCCCGCTGCGCCACGGCCCCCAGCGCCTGCCGACGATAGTTGCGCTCCAGCGCCAAATGAAAAATCCTTCGACGCTCCAGGCCGGAGAAGCTCTCGGTCTCGGTCGCCAGCGCGTTCCATTGCGTCTCGCCCATCCGATACAACACCGATGGCTTCCAACCGAGCACCTGCGCCAATTGAAACACCGCAAACGCCCGTTGCTCGATCGCCTGCGAAAGATCGTCGTCGCGGGGGCCCAGCGCACAGGCCGACAACTGCGCCAAGGGTCCATGAAAGTCCAAATGCTGGCCCGCCACGTGCGCCAGCGCCAGCCGCTCCAGAACCAGGCGCACCGCCAGGAACTCTTCCAGGCTGCCGCGTGGGGCGGGACGCGGCACGCGGTCGGCCCGGGTCTCCATTTGCCAAATCATGCCCGCCCAACCGCGCAGGGCGCACAACGTGGCCGCCAGGTAGTCTTCCCGCTGCTCGACGGCGACTCCCAACACGTCCAGCGACTCACGAATCGATTCCAGCGCCGTCAGGCCGCGAGTCGATATGCTGCGCAGCTCGTGCGGCAACCCGCGCATCCAGTGCGGCAACGGCCCGTTGCCGCCGCCGTATAGCGCGAGAAAAGAGGCCCATAGCCCGCGTTCCCGCTCCGGCAGCGACCACTCAGCCTGACCTTGATCCAAGAACGCGGCGCAGAAGCGAATCAACACCTCGCCCACCAACTGGTCGATGTCGACTGCCGTGGATTCGAGCAGCGCCGCTCGGTGGCGGAGCGGCGGCTCCGGCGGCTCGCAGCCGCTCCACACGTACCGCACGCCGTGATAACACACGCGCCACAGTGCGTGCAGGCAAAACGACTCCCACGCGGCTGGGCGCCAGGACTCCAACTGCGTTGCGCCAAAGTGTTCGATCACGCCTGCCAACAGAACGTTGGCCAACGCAGCGTCGCCACGGTCGTCGCTGGCGTGGGCGCAGCGTGGACCGCTCGCCGGCGCTCCGTCCACCCGGCGGGTGCGGAGCACGTCGCGGAGCACCCACTGTCGGGTATCGTCGATCATCTGCCGCCGAACCGCTGCCGGCGCGTCGGCGCGAAACGCCACTAGGGCGTCGCTCTCGGCAACCAGCCAGCGGAGTTCCGCGTGGCTGGCGTCGTCCAACGGGCAGCCCAGCATCGCCAATCGCAAGTGAAATCGCGTGCCGAACAGACCAACCAACCGGTCGCTGTCGTCGCCGAGGTCTTCAAGCAATACCGCCGACAAATCCTCGGTGGTGATTCGACCGTGGTGCAGAAGTTGCCGATAGCGGTCTTCCGGCCAGTACGGTTCGGCCCCCAACAGCTGGCCCCCTTGCACAACCGCCTGCGCAAAAGGTAGATGTTCCAAGGCCGCCAAGGTGTTGTTGTGAATGAACAGTCGGATCGGACCTTGGGTGGGCAGCAGACTGGCGGCGCGGGCGATCATGGCGCGCAGGTCAGGCGTCGCCGCCTCCGCGGAGGCGCAAGGTGACAGTGGTTTCGTCTCAGCGGCGACAGACACGGCGAAAAAATTTCCGGGCAGGGGAGAGTCACGGCATGAAACGACTTGCGCCGTTTTCCTACCGCAACCCGTGAGGGCGATGCGACCGGAAAATATAGGTCGCCCGGCCGCCGCTTCGCCGCACTGCCGCCGGACCTTGCCAGGGTGCAAGCCTCCCTCCGACCACCGCCCGGATCGACGGCCGTTTTCGTGTTACAACCGACACAATTGGAGCGGCCCGGGTTTAGGCCATGTGGACCGCTCGAACGAATTGGGTGCATTGGCGCGCCATCGTTGGCCGACCGGAAAACGAAACCGGCCGGCGACGTGTGTCACCGGCCGGTTGAAGTTCTCGCCAAGTTTTTTTTCACGGCGACTAACCGTGAAGCGTTCTCGGTTCAGTCCAAGAACCCAATTAGCTCCGAAGCCCGTTGCGGCTGTTGCAACTTGCGGACCGCCTTGGCTTCGATTTGCCGAATGCGTTCGCGGGTCACCTTGAAGATGTGCCCCACTTCCTCCAGCGTATAACTGTAGCCGTCGCCCAGGCCGTAGCGAAGCTTGATGATCTCCCGCTCTCGGTAGCTGAGCGTCTTCAACACCTTGTTGATCCGGCCGCGGAGCATCTCTTGTGCTGCGCCGATGGCCGGACTTTCTGCACCGCCGTCCGGCAACAGGTCGCCAAAGTGGCTGTCCTCGCTGTTGCCCACGGGCCGATCCAGGCTGATCGGAAACCGGCTCATGGCCAGCACCCGTCGCGCCTCTTCGATCGGCGTCCCGGCCGCGCGGGCCGTCTCTTCAATCGTCGGCTCGCGCCCCAGTTCTTGCAGCAGCTTACGCGAAACGTTGCGCACCTTCGACATGGTTTCAACCATGTGAACCGGAATGCGAATCGTGCGGCTTTGGTCGGCCACCGCCCGAGTAATCGCCTGCCGAATCCACCAGGTGGCGTACGTGCAGAATTTGAAACCCCGGCGGTATTCAAATTTATCCACGGCTCGCATCAGGCCGGTGTTGCCTTCTTGAATCAGATCCAAGAAGCTCAGGCCACGGTTGCGGTACTTCTTGGCAATCGACACCACCAGCCGCAAGTTGCCTTCCGACAGCCCGCGCTTGGCTTTTTGGTACTGCGTGTAAATCGTCTTCAAGTACCGCACGCGGTTGCGCAGGCTGGTGGGCGTTTCCTGCACCGCCCGCAGGATAGCGCGAAACTCTTGCTGCGCTTTGGCCCGCTGTTCGGCCGGGGCCTTTTGCTTCTTGAGCTCTACGAGCAGGTCGCGATGCGAATCGACGCGGCGGCTGAATTCCTCCAGCGTGCGAATCTTTTGTTCGATCCGCTGCGTCCGCAAACCCAGTTCTTCGACCAGCCGCACGGCCCGCTTGCGGCGACGGCCCAAACGGCGCCACGCCGCGCGGCGATCCGCCATTTTGTACGACTTTCGCGTGGCAATGCGATAATCGCGCCGATTGCGCTTAAGCAAGATTTCGAGCGTGGACAGGTTATGCGGCAAACGGCCGAGAATCTGGTCCTTCTCCAACTTGTCGGTCACCGAAACCTGCACGGTTCGATCGAACGGCAACTCGCCCGTTTGCACGCGCTTGAGCACCCGCAAAGAGTCTTGCAACACGTAATCGCATTCGAGCAGGCGGCGCCGAAACTTCCGCCGCGTAACTTCGATCTCCTTGGCCAAGGCGATTTCCTGCGCCCGGGTGAGCAGCGGAATCTCGCCCATCTGCGTCAGGTACATGCGCACCGGATCGTCCGACCAGCTTTCGCCGTCGTCGGTGGACATGGCCAACAGCTCGTCGGCCGCTTCGTCTAAATCGACTTCCGCCCGGTCGGCCGCATCGGCCTCGCCGTCGATCAGCTCATCGTCATCAAGCTCGTCAACCGGCTCGGCCTTATCGACCTCTTCGGCGGCGTCTTCCAGCACGGGATGACGATCTTCTTCCAATTCATCAAGCAGGGATTCGTACAATGCTCTTGCTCCTCACGAGGACTACAAACTGCCCGTCAGCATCAAGTGCCGTCCCAAATCTGCAATAACCTGCGCGCCGGTGCGCGTGGCAATGTGTGTTCGTCATCCGTCCGTGAACGATGTGTTCGTTGCGTGAAGATAAACGGCCATCAACCGCCGGCAACGAGTCGTTGCGGCGTAATGCCATACCTTCGTCGCGGTGAACTGGTTTGCTGCCTTCGCCCCATGCGAAGATCGCCCGCCGGTTAGGGTAATGCGGCGCGCGGCTAGTCGCTTCGGTTGTGCAAACTGGGGAACGCCATTATCTCGATTTGGGCGGCCAAAAGCCACGAAATTCTAACATGGTTTTCTCAAGTTTCTGGACCCGCGCGACAGTTGGTAAAAGATTCCGACCGCACGACCATCCACATAAGAAACGCGTCATATTTCCCAAGTTTCCCAAACTACCAGCCCCGCCCTTCAGCCGTTATGGTTAGTTGTGTTTACCTACGCACGGGATAGTCAACTTGTTTTGACTGCTTTTTGGAGTTTGTCTTTCGTCTACCCGCTGGCAGCCACAACTTGAGGTGAAGGCGCACAGCGTGCACCCGAGCCGTGTCTCGCGAGTGTGATTGGCGGACGGCGTGATTGGCCGACAGTGTGATTGGCGGACAGTGGGCCTGCTTCGGAGGGACGGACTGTTGGGGGGACAGCCTCAGCACCGGGGTCGCTGCTCGCAACATTCAAGCGGTCGCTGAATTGTATGCGGCGGCGACATCCTGGCCAGCGGCCTGAGGCCGGCACTGGAGCCAGGGGGGCCTCGTGGTAGACTCGGCGACGGCTGGGCGCTGTACGCCCAGCACTTATTCCGACAAGGTTATCGCCATGCGAACCAGCGGCAGTCAGGCCATGTTGCAGATGCTGCACGAGGCCGGGGTGCGATATCTGTTCGGCAACCCGGGAACCACCGAGTTGCCGCTGATGGACGACCTCGTTTCCGACCGGCGGTTCCAGTACATCCTGGGGCTGCAAGAGGTGCCGGTGATGGCCATGGCCGACGGCTATTCGCAGGCGTCGCGGCAACTGGGCGTGGTGAATCTGCACGTGAGCTGCGGATTGGGCAACGCCATGGGCATGTTGTACAACGCCTTTCGCGAGGGGACGCCTCTGCTGGTCACGGCCGGACAAAGCGATCGGCGTCTGGCGTTCGAGGAGCCGATCTTGTGGGGCGAGATGGCCGAGGTGGCCCGGCCGTGGACCAAGTGGTCGCACGAAGTTCGTCGCGTTCAAGATTTGCCGAGCGCCATGCGACGCGCCATGCAAACGGCGCTGACGCCGCCAACGGGCCCAGTGTTCCTTTCGATTCCGGTCGACGTTCAGGCCGAGGTGGCCGAATTGGAATTGACGCCGGCCGCGCGCTTGGACCATCGCCTGCGACCCAGCGCCGAGTCGCTGCGTCGCGCGGCTCTGGCGCTTTCGTCCGCCCAAAATCCCGGCATTCTGGTCGGCAGTCGAGTCTTGGAGGCCGGCGCTGTCGAAGCGTTGGTGACCGTGGCCGAGCGGTTGGGCGCGCCGGCCATTTCCGAGTCGGGGACGACGCACGGGCGGCTGGGCTTTCCCTGCGACCACCCGCTGTACGGCCAGGGCCTGCCGCTGTGGTCGCCGGAGGTGCGCACGCGGCTGGACGAATTCGACGTGCTATTGGTGGTGGGAATGGACCTCTTGCGGCAGTATGTGTACTACGAGCCGTGGCGCGCGATTCCCGAGCACATTCGCGTGGTGCACATCGACGAGGATCAGCGACAGATCGGCAAGAACTATCCGGTCGAGGTAGGCGTGTTGGGCGACACGCGCGAGGCGCTCTGCGAGTTGTCCGCGTTGCTCGAAACTTCGATGTCTCGAACCGAAAAAGATGCGGCGCACGGCCGGGGCGCCGCTTGGGCGGCCAAACACGAGCGCGCCCGCCAGGCCTTTCGCGCGGCAATCGACGGCGTACAAGACGCGCGTCCGCTGTCGCCGCTGACGTTTATGAATAGTTTGGCCCGCGTTTTGCCCGAAAACGTGGCGGTAATTGAAGAGGCGGTCACCACGACCAACACCGTCTTCGAGCGGCTAGGAGCGCTGAAAAACACCAGCGGCTATTTCGGTCATCGCGGCTGGGCGCTGGGATGGGGGTTGGGGCTATCGATCGGCGTGAAACTGGCTTGGCCCACGCGGCCAGTGCTGGCAATCTTAGGCGAAGGGGCGGCGATGTACGGCGTGCAAGGGCTGTGGACCGCGGCGCGCTATCGCATACCCGTCACCTTTGTAATTCCCAACAACGCGCAGTATCAGATTCTAAAAATCGGCGCTCAGGGCATGGCGCTTCCCAACGCGCGGGCCGGCCGATTCGTCGGCCTGGACCTCAACGAACCGGAAGTCGACATGGTGGCGCTGGCCAAGAGTTTGGGAGTCGACGCGGTGCGGGTGACCGAGCCCGATGAACTCAGCGACGAAGTGCGACAGAGTCTGGCGGGCGATCAACCGCGGTTGATCGAAACGCCCATCGACCGCGGCACGCCAAACCGGTTGCAGTACGGGTAGACGACGACACGACCGCTCCACAGTCACGAGTCGCGCCATGCAGCCAGCGTTTGATCGTGTCGAGCCGTCCGCGGCAGAGTTGATCGTTCCCGAGCTGGTGGAGCGTGGCAGCCGACCGCGGATTTGGACTGCGATTCTGATCCCTGTGGTCGCCGTCGTCTCGGCGACGGTCGTTTCGGGAGGGCTGGCGTTTTTTGGGGCGGTGGCCTCGAACGCTGGCGCGATCGAGGGGCTCAAGCGCGGTCGACCGCCGGAAAACTTTCCAGAATTGTTCAACGAGTTTTTGAACACGCCAATTGGAATGACAGTCATGTTGTTGCCGCAGGCGTTCCTGTTGTCCGCGGCGATTCTGGCGGCCTGGTGCTCGCCGATTCCAATGTTCAAACGGTTGGCCTTAGGGCGGCCGCGGTTGGGCGCAGGCGCCGTACTTGTGTGCGCGCTGGCGACCCCGGCGCTGGGCGAACTGGGCTCGATGCTGATTGAGGCGTGGGGAGGCCCCAGCGAACAGTTGGTGCAAATCGACCAAATGTTTCGCAGCTTGAGTGGTTCCGCGTTCTTGGCCATGACGCTTGGCATTAGCTTGTTGCCGGGGGTCTGCGAGGAGTTGTTGTTTCGCGGTTACATGCAGTCGCGGCGGGTGCAGTCCATACCGGCGTGGCGCGCCATTTCGATCAGTACACTTGTCTTTGCGTTCGCCCATGTCGACCCGATGCACGCCTTGGCGGTGATCCCGTTGGGGGCTTGGCTGGGGGTGGTCGCCTGGGCCAGCGGGGCGGTTTGGCCCTCGGTGGTTTGCCATATGTTCAACAATCTGTGCAGCGCCTTGATGTCGCGTACGATGGACCTGAACGACTCGTCTTGGAGCGTCAGCAGACTGGCGTTGGCGCTGGTCTCGGGAGCGGCCTGGATCGTTGCCGCGTGGCTGATCGTATCGGTGCGGCGCCAAGCGGACGCGGAAGCGCAGCCGGTGGCGGGCGAAGGTGAGAGCGGACCACCGTAGCCACTCGCATCTCGTCCCGGTGGGATGCGCACCACCCGTCGACCTTCACTTTCGGATGGCGTCATCAGGCCCGCCGCGCGGGGGACGATGCGGATAGAGCGTAACGTGGAACGACGCCCTTGCCGCCGCCATGCGGGCCAGCAGTTCCGGCGACAAGCCTTGTTGAAACCCCCACGGTTCGAGACCGCAATCGTATCCGGCGTTGAATTCGCGCTTTTCGCATTGGAACCAGACCGCG
>CAYWTU010000097.1:0-9945 GCA_964461275.1 uncultured Pirellulales bacterium
CTCATCGGCCACCTGCGCCACGAGTCGGGCCACTTCTACTGGGACCAGCTGGTGCGCGACGGCCACCGCCTAGAGGCCTTTCGCAGCGTGTTTGGCGACGAGCGCCTTGATTACGCCGCCGCCTTGAGCGCCCACTACGCCAGAGGCAACGACCTGGGCGACTGGCGCCAGCACCATGTGAGCAGCTACGCCGCGTCGCACCCCTGGGAAGACTGGGCGGAAACCTGGGCGCATTACCTGCACATGGTGGACCTGCTCGAAACCGCGGCCAGCTACCAGACCAGCGTGACCGTGCCCGACCCGAACGCTGCCCAGCGCCACCAGGTGACCGACCCCTTCGCCAACCCGCGCCCGTCCACGCCCGTGCCGACAGGTTCCTTCCGCGCCACTCGCGTCAATTGCCAAACCAACAGCGCTACGGGCACGGCCCCCAAATAGCAGCCCAGCTCGTGCGTGTTACGGCCAACAACGCGTGTGGTGAACAGGTACGGGCCGATCCACTGCAGCAAATTCAGCGGGTGCAAAGAGCCGTAGTACGGCAGGCTGGCGTCCGCCGTTTGCCGGGTGGAATGGGCCAACGCATCCAGCGTCGGCAGAAGTTGTACGGCGCCCAATGCCGCGCCCATCGCCTTGGCGACAACCAGGCCGGTAACCATCCGCAGGCTCCGGCCGCCAGTCCACCACACACTGGTCCCGTAGGCCCCCTCCAACAACAGCGAAAACCACACGTACTGCGGATAGCCCAGCAGCAATTGCGAACCTGTCAGCAGCGCCACACCGACCAGCGGTCCCAAGGTCGAACGGCCCGCTGCATGATTCACCGCGCATCGGTCGATCAGCCACAACAGCCACGGCATGTGGGCGCAGATGGCCACCGCGTTGACGTGCGGCAGGTGCAACAGATGAAAGCTGGACAAGGGGAGAAAAAGCGCCGCGGCGCCGGCCGCCTCCCGCGCAACGCCCCGTCCGCGCAGCCAACAGCACATGCCGGCCCACATGGCCGGATAGCCAAGCAGCGTTTCCAGGCCGAGCGCCGTCCCCAGTGGCAGCGTGCGGTACAAGGCCCAATGCAGCGGATGATAGCCCCCCAGTTGACCTTCCCCGGTCAGGTAGAATCCGGCCCACAGCGTGGGAAGCCAGTCGAACGGTTGGCCTGCCCTCAGGCAGTCGCGGTAGAACTGTCGGAGCGGCAGATGAAACGCCGCCAGGTCGTCCGCCAGGTACACCTCGCCGTGCCACCAAGGCCAGGCCATGGCCGCCAACGCGCCGCAGGCGCAAAGCGCCGCCCACGCCGCCAGGCGGCGGTCGGCAAACGGCTCTTGGCGCGCAGCGGTGGCCACGTGATCGATTCCAGGAGAAACGCCAGGCCGGGACTATCCCAGCCTCCGCTCAACCATAGGTCGCCGGCGATGACGTCCTTCGGCTGGTGGCTGGCTGCCCGTGGGTCGTGCTAGCCAACCATGCCGTTACAATCGTCAGAAATGTGCTGGCTGGATGTCATCCGACTGAGTTGAATGTTAACGTTGGAGCGTGAATATGCTACACGGCGCGATGAACATGCCACTTGGCCGTCGAGCCCCTGCATGATTTTTGTGGCGCGACGAAACCTCCGCCCACGGCCAACAACAAAAAACCGACGGCCGACCGGCGCCGATCACCCTATTCCCGCCCGCTCTCGTCCAACAACTTGGACCGCAAAAACTCTGCTTCCGCGGCGAGTCCGGGCGCCATCTCAAGCAAGCGCTGCGGAATGTCCATGCTGGTATGAACGACAGTCAGAACGAGGACGGTATCCCGTTGACAGTCGCAAACCAGGAAATGCTTTTTTACCCGGTAGAAGTACAAGCCTGGAGACAGGCTTGGTTCCTGCCGAAGTAGCTCGGGGCTCTCGTGGATTCGATCCAGGGCGGCCGCAAGATCGTCAAGGTACTTGTCGGCCGTACTTCGTCCCCACCGCGCAATGGAGTAGTCTGATATCTCGCGCAAATCAAAAAGCGCCCGCCGCGTCAGCCTGACGACGGTCTTCCTGGGCTTCTTCCCCCGGGGACTCAATTGGCCCTCTTCTTCAACAGTGCCTGCAAGTCTCCGCGATACGTCACCGTGCGGCCTTCGATGGCATCCTGATATCCGTCGAGAATGGCGTCGCGGATTTGAGCAGCTTCCAGGCGTTCCTTCTTCTCACGAAGAACGTGGCGCACGAATTCACTCGGAGTGGCAAACAAGGCGCCGTCTCCACAGTTCTGGTCGATGAACGCACGCAACTCATCGGTCAGAGAGAGATTTAATGTTGTGCCCATCGGTCACCCTTCTTGTCCATCGTAATGGTTCCTCTCAAGTCTAGCTGTTCGTTGTTTCTCGTCAATATTCGCCAAAATGGGACCCCGTCTGGCGCCCCAAGTCCAACAAAAAAAACCGGAAGCGCGTCGGCCAACAGCGAGCTGAACGGGGACCGGAAGTCCGCGTCGACTTGCCAACCGCGGATGACGTCCGCGAATTCCGCGGGACGCGAATCGAAATCGACGGCGAACCAAAGTCCGCAGCAGAAAGCTCATGAATGATTCGGGTTAACACCTTTGCCCCGCGAGCGCCCACTACGCCCGGGCAAGAACGCCGATCGCCGCCCGACAAAAGTCGGGCAAGTCGTCGGGTTTGCGGCTGCTGACGAAATTCCGATCGACCACCACCGCCGCGTCTTCCCACAGGGCGCCGGCGTTGGTCAGGTCGTCTTTGATGCCCGGCGAGCCGGTCACGCGCACGCCTCGATACACGCCCGCCGAAATCGGGATCCAACCGCCGTGGCAGATGGCGGCCACCAACTTGCCGGCCTGCGCGAACTCGCGCACCAGACTGAGCACTTTGGCGTCGCGGCGGAGCTTGTCGGGCATGAATCCGCCGGGAATCACCAGGCCATGAAAATCGCTGGCTTCCATTTCCGCGATCGCGGCATCGCCGCGGCAGGGGTAGCCGTGCTTGCCGGCGTAAACGTGATTGCCCTTGGGGCCGGCGACGGTGACGTGCGCGCCGGCTTCGATAAGGCGCAGCTTGGGATACCAAAGCTCCAAGTCTTCATAGACGTCGTCCACGAACATCAACACGCGGCAGTTCGGAAGCACCGTGGACATGGGGCGTTACACCAGCATCTCTTTGATCGTGGCGATCTCATCTTCTTCCAGCCCCGCGTGCTTGAGGTTCAACTTGTCGAGGCCGTCGATGCCGATGCCGACTTTGATCGCGTGCTTGATAAACGGATTCTCCCACACGGAAAAACTCTGCAATCGGTCTTCGGTGCCGAAGAATTTGAGCACAGCCACGCCGGTCGCGTCGGCGGCCACGCGGTCGCGGCTGGCGACGATCATCTTGGGATCGACCGAGTCACCGTGCGACGGGCCGCCGAACACGTAGCTGCTCGTGCCGTCCAAGATGTTCAGCGCCGGCTTCAGGCCCAGGTTCAACTCCGCCACCCGGTTGACCAGGGGACTTGTTTCCTGGACGTCTTGGGCCCGGGCTTCCGGCGTGCGACGGCGACGGCGGCCGGAACTCTTCTGGTCGAACAGGTCGTTGGCCCCCTGAAAGCTAGTGTGAAATTCCCGCCGCGTACGGTGATGGCTCATGCCCACAAAAGCCTTCATCGACATGGTGAACCAAGCCTGAAAATGCGTCTTGATGACCGGCACGTTGATCACGTGATCGACGGCGAAAAGCAGCTCGGCCAACTCGTAGCCGTTGGGCCAATGCGTGGCCAACTCGGGTTTGACCTTGCGCCAGGCGGGCGTGTCCTTGGGCAGGCCTAGGTTCTCGAATTCCTGTTCCGCATCCTCGAGGCCCACCGCCACGACCGGCGCCTTCACGTCGGCAATCGCTTGATTCACCGCGTCCAAATGCCCCACGCGTTTCATTACATCGACCGTTTTGGGGGCCGTCAGGGCCTTTTCGGGATCGGTGACGAACAGCGGCGAGAACGAACGATCGGAAACCAGAATCCGTCGTGGGCCGCGTTCGGCCACCAGCTTGATCACGGCGTACAACGTCTCCGGGTTGGTGGTGGTGGGGTTCTTGCCGGCGCCGGTCACGTTCGGCTTGATGAGAACCGTCTGGCCTTCCTTGATGAAATCCAGGCCGCCTGAAAGTTCAACCGCTTTGCGGACCGCCTCTTCCATGTTCGAGCCGCGCGCAATCCCCACGTCGGCCGGTCCGATGGGCGCCGGCGCCGCAGGCGCATCGTCTGCCCAGAGCTTGCGCTTCGCAGGTACGATCAGGCCCGTGCCGGCGGCCAGGGCCCCGGTAGCTTGCAAAAACCGACGACGAGGGCAGCGCGTGGGATCGTGCGACATGGTGACCCTTTCGATGTATGGATGAATCGCGACAAGCGGCGCCGATGTCCGGCGGAGAGTTGCCGCGGGGCGCCTGCCGTCCCCGGGGCTTCACCTTGCTCGGACATTCTAAGCTCGTGGCCAACATCATACCAAGCGGAGCAGCATATTGTTTCGCCCCGCACGGTGCTCCGCCGAAATGGTCGAAAAAGCGCACGTTCCCCGCTCCTTGCCCCCCGAGTTGGCGAGCCGTAACATCCACGTCTTCGCACCACCGCAGGAAGCACCGCCGATGCCCGACCTCAACCCCTCCCAGCGTAAGGCTGTGTTCACGCTGTCGGGGCCGCTCTTGGTCTTAGCCGGCGCCGGCACCGGCAAGACCCGTGTCGTCACGTACCGCATCGCGCAGCTCATTAAGAGCGGCATTCGGCCGGCGCGCATCCTAGCCGTCACCTTCACCAAAAAGGCGGCTGGCGAAATGCAGGAGCGGGCCGCCGACCTGCTCGGCAAGCGCCAGACGGAACGCCCGGAAATCTCCACGTTTCATTCGCTGTGCGTGCGGATTTTGCGGCGACAGATCCAGCGCTTGGGCTATCCGGCGGATTTCGTCATCTACGACCGCGGCGACCAAGAAGGGTTGGCCCGACAAGCCCTCCGCGAGATCCACGTACCCAGCGAGACCTTGAGCCCCGGCGATCTACTGTGGCTCATCGGCAACTGGAAAACCCAAGCCCTGCGGCCGGCGCAGGCCCAGGCGGTCGCCACCAGCGACAAGGAACACCTGGCCGCGGCCGCCTACCGCCGCTATCAGAAGTCGCTCAAAACCGCCGGCGCGGTCGACTTCGACGACCTATTGCTGTTGACCGAGGACATCTTGGCCAAGCACCCGCAAGCCAAGTTGTCCGAAGCGGCCCGCTACGACCACATTCTGGTCGACGAATATCAGGACACCAACGGCAGCCAGTATCGGATCGTGCAGGCGCTGGCCAGCGGCCATCGCAATTTGTGCGTGGTGGGAGACGACGATCAATCGATCTACGGCTGGCGTGGGGCCGAGGTGCAACACATCCTGGGTTTCGCGCGCGACTGGCCAGGCGCCACCGTCGTGCGACTGGAGGACAACTACCGCAGCGTGGCTCCGATCATCGACCTTGCCAACCGGCTGATCGCCAACAACACAGTGCGACACGACAAGGTGCTTCGCCCCAGCCGTAAGTCCGACGAGCAGCCCCGCGTCTTGCCCTTCGAGAACGCCGAGGCCGAGGCCGAGGGAGTCGTCGGCGAGATCGCCGAGTTGCTGGCCGAAAAGGCCGTGCAGCCACGCGACATCGCCGTCCTGTTCCGCACCAACGAGCAGCCGCGAACATTCGAAAACGAACTGCGGCGGCTGCGCGTCCCCTATGTGCTGATCGGCGGACAATCGTTCTTTGACCGCAAGGAGGTCCGCGACGTCCTGGCCTATGTCAAGCTGCTGATCAACCCCAGCGACGATGTGCAACTGCGACGGATCATCAACCGGCCGCCTCGGGGAATCGGCGACAGCACCGTCGAGCAGATTTCGCGTCGGGCCGTGGAGGCCGGCAAACCGATGTGGGACCTCTTGGCCCACGCCGCCGAGCTGGGCCTGTCGTCCACCGCAACGCGGGCGGTTGCCCAGTTTCACGGCAACATCGCTCGCCTACAGGCCCGCATCCACGAGCGGCCGCTGTCGCGGCTGCTGCAAGATTTGCTGGTCGTCAGCCGCTATCGCGAGGAGATCGACCGGCTGTACAAGGAGCCCAACGATCGGCAACTGCGGTGGCAGGCCGTTGAAGAAGTCTGCAATGCTTTGGCCGCCTATGAACGCCGGGCCAAGAAGCCGACGCTCGCCGGGTTCTTGGAAGACGTCACGTTGGCCGTGGAAGACCAGGCGGACGACAAGGAAAAGCAGCTCGAAAAAAACGCCCTGGTGCTGATGACGTTGCACAGCGCCAAGGGGCTGGAGTTCCCACACGTATACCTGGTGGGCATGGAGGAAGGCATCCTGCCGCACCATCGTTCGCTAGGCGAGGCGGGGGACACCGTGGATGAGGAGCGACGGCTGTGCTACGTCGGCATCACGCGAGCCCGTGAACGACTGACGCTGACCTTGGCCTTGGAACGATTCAAGTGGGGACGCGCTCGGGCCTGTGAACCAAGCCGGTTCTTATTCGAGGCCCTGCCCGAGCCGCACGATCCCGTGTTGATCGAAGCCCGAACCAGGGCCCGTCAGGAGGCTGCCTTGCGAGCCCGCAGCGCCCGGCCTAAGGCCGACGGCGGCGAACCGAAAACCCGCGGCAGCGCCCGCCCCGCGCGGCCGGCCGGCAAGCTCAAGCTCCGCAGCGATCGGCCCGCCAAGACCACGGCCCGACCGGCTAAGCGGCCCGGCGGCGCATCGCGGCGGCCCGCACCGGGCGGTCGTTACACGCGCGGGCTGGACGATTGAGCGGTCGGCCCGGATGGGTACAGCAACCGCCCCAACTGCTGTCGACGAAAATCGAAAATCTGGTCCAACGACCGCGCCACGAACATCCGATGGGCCAACCCTCCCAATGGCCCCCACGGCATCGCGTAGTCAACCACGTCCAGCATCAGTGTCCCGCCGGGCGCCTCGTAAAACTCGTGGCGGTGATGCCACCGGCGGTACGGGCCGCGGATCTGCGTGTCGGTGAAGAAGTCCGGCGGCTCGAACTGCTCGATGCGGGTCTGCCAGTAAAAAGGCACGCCGAACAACCGCAGCCGATAGTCGATCAGCGCGCCGGCCCGCAGTTCGATCGGCCGCGGCGTGAGAATCTTGAACCGCAGGAAGTCGGGCGTGAGCGCCTCCAAGTTGAAGGCGTCGGAAAAGAACTCAAATACTTGATCGCGAGGCAGGGGAACAAACTGTGCCTGTTCCAGACGGTATTGGCGTGTCATGGTGTGACGTCCTGCTCCGATGATTGGACCGCGTCGAGCAGCACCGCCCGCCCATCGGGGAATTGGAACTGGTCGACGAAAGCCTTGGGCTATCGCAAGTCCGCTGTTCGACACACATCACGCGACCGGTGCACCGCTTCCAGCGGCCAGGCGACCGCGTCGATGCGGCGCGAGAAGTGCGCCAGCGGCGGACGGTTGGGCAAATCGATTTTCAAGCCGTCGGTCATCGTACAGCGGGCGATGTTGACGGCCGCCGGCTGCAATGGCCAAGGGGCGTGGTCGATGTCGCTGCGAAACACCCTGCCGCGCCGGTCCGCCGCATACAAACAGTAGCGGTTGACGAACCACGACTCGAGCGTACCGGCCTGGGGTGTGGCGACCGGCCCCTGGGGCCAATAGTCGGCGACGAACTCGGCCGACGCTACACGTTTACTGGTGCGCACGCTCGAAAATCGCACCGCGCTCCCCTCAGTCGCCAGCGACATGCGGGCATGGTGATAGTTCAAGCAGTAGGTGGTGCGAGCGCCCCAAACAGCCAGCCGGCTAGCGGCGTCCAGCGTCAAGAACCACACTCCCCGCCGGCAACCGTCGGACACGTACGTCCGGACGTTCAACTCCGGAAACGCAGCGCCCCCCGGCAGCGGCGGAGCGAAACGGAACCGCACGCCTGCCATCCGAAACGGCACGATGCCCAGCCAGGCCTCGCCGTCGTAGGTGTCGATCTCCAATTGCGGGGGAATCCAACGTTGCAACTGCTGCCTGGAAACCGGCCAGTGCAACAGCGCCAAGTCGTGCCAACGCATGGCAACTCGCCACCCGCCGTCCGAGCGGCGCCTCCACGGGGCGTCACAGGCCGGATGGTCGTCAATCATCGCCTCGTTCATCAGCCGTCTTTCGAACTGGTGCTTCTACAATTCCGTTTGGCCGTTGGCAAAAACGTGCGCTTGTTCGTGTGAAGTTAACCGCAAACCGGCCGCTCCCTTAACCATTGCCCCCGTTGCATGAAATGCCCGTCTCGGACTCGCCTAGCATGGGGCGAGCCCCTCGGGACGGGAAATTGCCGCCCCAAGCGGCTACCATGCAGCGCCGGGAAGAGTATCGTATGTATTGGGTTCGGTCTGCGCAAGGCGTTGGTGTCCTTGCCGGCCGCCCAAATTTTGCCCCGTTTTCCGCATCGCCATGATCGCCGATCTTGCCTACCGCCACGATTTGGTCAGTTCGCTGTTTTCGCTCCCCACCGATCAGGCCGGCTGGGACCGCTATCGACTCAGCGATCGGCAGGTGGCGCACTATCACGAACATGGTTATGTCTCCAAGGTTCGACTGCTTTCCGAAGCACAATGCGACGCCCTGTGCGATGAATTGCCGCGGCTGATGGATCCAAACCATCCGGCCCACGCCTTGTTTCACGAGTTTCACACGAACGAATCGTCGACCCCCGAAACGGTCTTGTTTCACGCGCTGGGGGCCTGGCGGATCGCGGTCGGTTTTCACGATCTGCTGTGGAACCCGGCGTTCGTGGTCCCGGCCGCGCAGCTCTTGGGCGGCCCGGTGCGGTTCTGGCACGATCAATTGTTCTGCAAGCCGGCCCACGACGGCGGCGTCGTCGCCTGGCATCAGGATTATTCATACTGGACCCGCACCAGCCCCATGGCCCACTTAACATGCTGGATCGGGCTCGACCGATCGACCCGCGACAATGGCTGCCTGCTGTACGTGCCGGGCAGCCATCGCTGGTCGCTGTTGCCCATCACGGGTCTGGCCGGGAACATGGAGGCGATCGCCCAAGTCCTTTCCGACGAGCAAATGCGGGCGCTTGAGAATCCGGTGTACGTTGAAATGGAACGAGGTGAGGCCGCGTTTCATCACCCGCTGATGGTCCACGGCTCACAAGAGAATCGCACGAACGGCCCGCGGCGAGCGGCAGTTCTCAACGTGTTCAGAGACGGAGTCTGCAGCGCCAGCGACGCGCCGCCGCTAAAAGGAGTGCCGTCGATCCCCGCCGGCCAAAAGATGATGGGTCCCTTTTTTCCCCTATTGTTCGATCCGGCGGCGCCGAGCTGAGCCCTGCCGTACTGAACCCGGTTTGCCGAAAGATAGTGTTCGCCTCCCACGGACTTCGGGCGTTACGAAGCCACGCGGGAGGCGCTGCAAATGCAGTGAGGCGCCGTCATGACACAGACGCTTAAGCTGGTCGCGTTCGAGCGCTACATGTTGGCCGATGATCGGCCCAGCCATCCCATGTCGTTCACCATTCGCCTGAAGTTCTCGGGCGCGTTCGACGAAGCTAACTTCCGGCAGGCGGCCGTTCGCGTCGCCAGGCGACATCCGTTACTGGCGTCGCACATTGGCACGGATGCCAGCGGCAGGCAGGTGTGGCGTTTGGCCGACGATCCTACGCCGTATCTGGACATCGCCAATCTCGACGTGCCGCTACGGTTCCCCGGTTCGGAACGGATCGACCTGACGCAACATACCGGTCTGCGAATTTGGGCCCGAACCAGCCCCGATTGGACCGAGATGCGGTTGCAGTTTCATCACTCTTGCGCCGACGGCGTCGGGGCCTATCAGTTCATCGAAGACTTGTTGGTCTGCTATGAACAGGCGGTTTTCCCCGAGCTGAATCGGGCCACACTGCGGCCGCTGGACGAGGGCCGCCTGGCTCGGCGGGCGACGTTTGGTCTGTCGTGGTGGCAGACGC
>CAYWTU010000098.1:0-9910 GCA_964461275.1 uncultured Pirellulales bacterium
TGATCCGCTTCCGCGCCACGGCGAAAAATGTACTGGCCTTCTGGCTGGCCGACACGCTGGATGAGCTGATGTTTCTCACGGTTCAGGGCCGCGCCTATTCGGTGAATACCGATGGCTCGACGCGCACCGTGGGTCAGCACGCCAGCCTGACTTTCGCTTCCGATGTCGCCACCGCGAGCACGAACCGGATCATGTATGCCGGATCTGCCACGTCGGAGGGGACCATCACGTCCGCCGATACAATGACGTGGGACTTGATCACTCAGGCCAAGGCGTTCGCGAAGCGCAAGCGCATCCGTCCCATCCGCAACGGCGGCAAGTCCTACTACGTGCTCGTGTTGAGCACGGAGCAGTGCCGCGACCTGGAAAAGAGCACCGATTACAAAACGCTCACCGCCCAGGCCATGCCCCGCGGAGAAGACAACCCGCTGTTCATGCGCGCGAAGAAGGTCATCAACGAAATCGTGATCTACGACCATCAGAAGGTGTACAACACCCTCGGTCTTAGCTCCGGTTCTCGCTGGGGATCTGGCAGCACCATCCACGGCGCCCAAGCGATGTTGCTGGGCGCGCAGGCGATGGGGTATGCCTCGCTCGACGACGGCTCGCCGGGGATGCAGGAGTCGGATAGCACCGACTACCAGAACCGTCCGGGCCTCGCCATTCGCCGCATGTGCGGCTTGCTGAAACCGCAGTACAAGTCGAAGTTCGATTCGCAGTCCCGTGAAGATTACGGGGTTGTGACGATCAAGACTGCTGCTGCGGCGAACTAAGAAGGAGCGCATACAAAATGACGCGCATGCGCAGGTTCGAAGTGCAGTTGCAGGACATGCCGATGGGCTCGGACCTCGCTGGTCCGAGCGTCGGCGGCACGGGCGGCAAGATGCTTGTCACGGCGAACGGCTCGCAGAAGAAGGCGACGCTGTACAACGCGGACGGCAGCAGCTTGTCGCAGCCTCTCAGCTTCACGGCTGGGAAGTGCACCTTTCACACCCTCGACACCATCGAGTCCGTGGATCTGTTCGGCTATGCCAATGATGGCCGGGCGTTCACGATGTTCGCAGTGAAGGCCGACGCGATTTCGTTTATCCCGTTGACCCGCGCCCGCGAGCAAGTGATGGTGATCCCCTTCCACATCGACGACTTTGCGGCGACCGTGGAAACCGACACCGGCTTTGACATGCCCACTCCGGCACTGTTCAAGGCTGATGGCGTGGGGATCAACGTGGTGACGATCGATGCAACCGAAACGATCGACGTGGGCACGGCCACATCGGAATCCGGCGACCCTGACGGCCTGATTTCGGCCGCCTCTGTGGGCACCGCTGGCGTTGTGGCCGACAACGGGGCGTTGTATAGCTCCGGTGCACCGGCTGTCAGCGGCGGCAAGTCCATCGTGATCACGACCACGGCGGGTTCCGATACTGGCACGGGCTATGTGTTCCTGCCCTACCAGTTGATGAACTACTCGTGGCCGACGCCGTAAGGCTGTAGAAGCACCTGAAACGATGGCGGGGCCGCAAGGCCCTGCCATTTCAAACCAATCTAAAATTATTTGAGGCAAGCAGACATGAGCGACCAAAACAACCAAAGCCAGGGCGAGGCGAGCAAGCTGCGGAAGCCGTACAAGGTGTACGACCGCAACCAGCGCGGCGCAACGCCCCGGATCCATGAAATCATCGTCAAGATTTTCGAGGACGGCCGCGACCCGGAAACCAAGTCCTACATGCTGTTCTCCGACGAGGACAAGCCCTGCGAAATGCCGCAGGAGCACGCCTACAAGTTCCTCACCGACCCGGCGTTCCGCGTCGTCAACCCCGAGGGCGTGCACATCCCCTCCGTGAAGAAGTTCGACCCGAGCGCGCCCATTACCGCGCTTAAGGACGATGAAGTCATCGTCAATTACAACGAACTGAGCCGCGACGCCCTGTTCAAGCGCGTCAAGCTCCTGCCTGGAAGCGAAGTTGTTCCAGAGAACGCCAAGGTTGGCGAACTGGCCGACTTTATGGTCAAGTGGCGCAAGAGCCTCGCCGGCATGACCGAAGGCGACCGCGCCATGGCCGAAGCCATCGCCAAGTCCGGCCTCGATCGCGTGTCGCAGGCCGGCCTGGACAAAATGTTTGGCGAGCGCCAGGCGGCGTAATGCAGAAACTATTCCTCACCGTTCGTGATCAACAGGGCCGCCCTGTCGAAGGGGCGGCTGTCGAAGTGACAACCTACCCAGCCGGCGCGCTGGCCACGATCTACTCCGACGATGGGTCGACCACCAAGGAAAACCCGATGACCACCAATTCCCGCGGCTTCACCGAGTATTACGCGGCCAACGGGAATTACTCCTGGACGATCACGACGGATGAGGATGAGTACACCATCAACGACATCCAGCACTACGACCCGACATGAGCGACGTTCCAGTCACCGCAAGCCAATCGGTCGATAACGGCCTGCCCTCGCGGCTGTTCAGTGCCCGCAAGGTGGGCGAGCTTGCGCTTCAGGTTGTCGGCGCGTTCACAACCATGGACGCCTCGCCAGAGCCCACGGACCTTGAGCGCGCGATCGAGTGGATGGAACTCGGCATCGCCCAACTTAGCGGCGTGGAGCGCCTGCAAATCCTCGTGCCGGCGACGGTGGAATTTGCCCTGGAGGCCGACACGCCGAGTTATGTGCTCTCCGACGTCGCCGGGACCGCTTTCCCATCCAAGCGCATCGCGCGGCCGATTGAGGCCTACGTGCGCGTGGACGACGGCCCTGAATCGCGCATCGACATCGAGCGGCGCCGCGATTTCGAGGGCATCAGCAGCAAGGACACATCGGGCACTCCGGGCTTGGTCTACATCGACCGAACGGGGGAAGACCCCACCATTTATGTGTACCCGGTCCCCACCGGCTCCACCACGACCACCTATCTGCGCCTCGTTTGCGAAACCTACGCCCAAAGTGTGTTAGGGCCGAACGCGGATCCCGATCAGGCCGGCAATGCCGCGCACGGCTTCGAAAGCCCGTGGCAACTGTGGATTGTTCACATGACGGCCGCGCTCATCGGCAACGGCCCGGTGCGCATGCTTTCCAAGCAACGCCTGGACGACATCCGCGCGCTGGCTGACCGTGGCCTTGCCGGGCTGATGACCAAGCACAACCGCGAAAATCGATCGCTTCATTTGCAGCGTACTCGCCGCTACGGAGGGTAAGGAATGACCACTCGCGTTTTGATCACTGACTTTCAGCTTGCCAACCCGATGTACAAAGGCGCATCGCTGTCGTTCTGGACCGTCGCTGCGGGCGTGGTGACTGCCGTCGCCGCGACCCTGTATGCCGGGCCCACGGGATCCGAAACGCTGGCGAACCCGCAGAAGCTCGACAGCTACGGCAAGCAGAAGCAACCCATCTACGTTGAGGCATCCGTCGCGGCCGAGATTGCTGGATCAGGTTTCCCGCCGCACACCACCGGCATCATCGCGGCGGCGCCGTCTTCCAGCACGTTCACGTCGCTGACCGCAACATCGATCACGACCACATCGCTGACCGCCACGTCCGTTTCGATCAACGGCGTTGCGTCCGACAAGGACATGCTGACGGTCGGCACTGGCGCGACCACGCAACAGGGCTGGCAGTTCGGCAACTACGCCAGCGCCCAATCGGGCTTGTGGACCACCGCAGTGACCGCCGGCAACACCAATTACGTGCTGTCGGCAAACGCGACATTGGCCATGCTCAATGCGCCCTCGACATCAGGCTACGTGTCGCTACGCGCCGGGAACATAGAACAGGCCCGCGTCACGTACACGGCAGGCGCAACCAACTTTGTGACGCTCACCGGATCCAACGGCAGCACGCCGACGCTGGGCACCACTGGCGGAGACCTGTCGATCGCGCCGGCCACGAGCATTACGTCCGTCACCGGCGTGCTCCTGGTGGGCAATGGCGCTGTGGGAGCGCCGTCGTTTGGCTTCGCGTCCGACACCGACACCGGGTTCTACCGCATCGGCTCCAACAACATCGGAGCAGCAGTGGGCGGTTCCAAGGTGCTCGACATCGCCACGACCGGGCTCACCGTTACCGGCGCTCTCAGCAGCACCACGACTCTGGCGTCAGGCACAACGCTCACGGCCGGGACAAGCCTTTCCGTTGGCACCATCGTTCTCAGCGGCAACGGTGCGGTGGGTGCGCCGGCCTATAGCTTCACGTCAGACCCGGACACGGGGATCTATCGCATCGGAGCGAACAACCTTGGAATCGCAATTGGCGGCGCCAAGGTTATTGACATTGCCGCGACCACAATTGCGTTCACTGCCATTGGCGGGGTGTCATTCAGCGATGCCGTACACGTCTACAGCGCAACCGCGGCGCAAGCCGGTGGTTCGACCGGCGCCGGCATCCGTCTCGGCTCTGGCAACCAAGGGCTCTATTGGGGAAGCGGCGCCCCGGCTCTTGAGGCCGGCCAAGGTTCCATCTATATGCGAACGGACGGCAGCAGCACCAGCACCCGCCTGTATGTGAACACCAATGGCACGACCGGCTGGACGGCGGTCACAACGGCGACTTAAACGGAGATTTTTCAGTGATCAAGGCAACACTCAAGGAACTGCTGCAGGCCTACAAGGCGCTGCGCTCGATCAACGACACCGTGAAGCTCGACGGCAAGGTGGCCTACAGCGTCGCTCGGCTGCTGCGCAAAATGAAAGCCCACGTCAGCGACTTCGAGGAAGCCCATCGCAAAATGATCCTCGACATGGGCGGCGCGCGGGTCGGCGATGGCATGGTGCACTTGCCCACGCTGGCGGCCGAGAAGGACGAACAGCCGGAGGCCTTTGCCGAGCGCGTGAAAAAGCGCGCGGCCGACGTCGACGCGCTGTACAAGGGAGCCGAGGAACTGCTGCAAACGCAGGTAGAAATCGACCTTGATCCCATCAAGGCAAGCATTTTCGACGATCGCGTAGTGTCGGCAAACGATCTTGCTGACCTGGGAGATTTTTTGGTGGAGTAAAAAGCTGGGCGTAAATAATAACGGGGAGAGCAAAAAAAAATGAGCGGCTTCGAAACATTCCTTGCGGGACTCGGGTTGAACAAGGTTTCCGCGATTGCAGGAGGGCTCGGAGCCGGTATCGCGGCCCTGAAGTCGGACGCCTCGCGCACGACCAAGGGATTGAACTTCATCGCCGGCTTCTGCTGCGCGGCTTGGGGCTCAACGGTGACGATCAGGGCGTTTGAATTGCCCAATGAGCCGGCGTACATCGGCGCGATTGGGTTTGCGCTGGGCTATCTTGGCATGTCCGTCATGGAGGCCGCCGTGGTAGCCGCTACGGCGCTAAAGTCAATCGACTGGAAGGCGGTTATTCAAAAGGCTCTTGGAAAGGTCGGGCTATGACAACTGTTGGCGTGGGCTCGCTGATCATCATGCTGCTGTCGGCATTCCTAATACTGTACAAGCGATACCCGGATGGATTCACGGGGCGGGTCTCGCTCGGCGGGCTCTTTATTTCTGGCCTTGTCGTGCAGCTTGCCGAGTTTGTCGATCCGGCGCGCTACTTCGGCGCCCCACTGGAAATCAAATTGATGATCGCCTCGATGATCATCTTCCTTGCCCGGCACGTGATCAGGGTAATTTGGTTTACGCGCCATGATGAAGTGTTGCAATTCAACGGCCGCACCGCGCGGCCGTTGTTCAGGAGCGCCAAATGAGCGGAACCCGCATCGCGGACTTCGACACCTGGAAGGCTAACTACGGCGGCGCCTCTGTCGCCGTTATGCTGGCGGGAACGACCACGTTGGCCAGCGTCTACTACGACGAAGACCTGACCGATGCGGCGCCCAATCCCATCACGCTGGCGTCGCGCTCCATGGGCGGCGTCAACTACGGCAAGTTCGCCTCGCCAATCTACTGCGGCGTCGCGGTGGAACTGATCATCAATGCCATTGATCAAACCGGCACCATCCGCCCGCCGCTGGTCAGCCTGGACGGCGAGGATGCCAGCGCCGCGACCGTGCGCGCCGACGACGGCAGCGAGGACATCCCGCTTTCGGAAATTCTGAATCGCTACGTGTTCGCCACCGACTACGGCGAGTTCCTGCCCACTTCGAGCGCCGACGACAGCGCGAGCACCAACAATGCCACGCTGGTTGCGGCGATTGCCGCCGTGTCCGCGCGCGGCGGCGGCTACGTGCTGCTGCCTGACGGCACGTATCTCTACATTCAAATCAACATTCCCACGAACGTCATTGTCAAGGGCGCGGGAATGGATGCCACCATCATGCAGAGCCAAGTGGGCGGCAACGTCGTCACCTTCGGCGGCGACGGCGCCGGCTTCGAGGACATCACGTGGGATGGCGTGAACCAAGTTGGCGGGTCGGTTGGCCTGTATACCAAGGCCAACGACCGGACGCACATCCGCCGCGCGAAGATCAAGCGCCACGACACTAACCTGCAAGCCATCGGAGGCCGGCGCAACGATTGGGACTTGATCATCGACACGGGCGTCAATGGCGCCCTGCTGCACGGCGACCTGGACGTCTCAGGCGGCGACTCCTTCATGCACAACCGGATCCGCGGCGTGGTGACGAACTGCACCACGGTGGGCGTGGAACTGAAGTATGAGGATATGCCCTGCTGGCACAACCAGCTTGCCATTGGCTTTGAGTCAAACACGGGCGTTGCCCTGCGCGTCTACGGCGCGCGCCACACCGAACTGAACGGCTCGTGGTTCACCGGCAACACCGACGACATCGAGATTCTGGACGGCGACGATTCCGCGTTCGACCATGAAAACACCGTGGTCGGCTTCCACATGGAAGGCGGATCGATCAGTGGCGACATGGCATTTACTGGCCGCTGTCAGGACGTGGTGTTCAAGGCGGTGAACTTCGAGGGCGGCACATACACCCTCACCAGCGTGTTGAACAACATCGTCGCCGTCGATTCGATCGAGGACGATGATGTGGTGCTGGCCGGTAACGCCGCAAAGCAATGGACGCGCCGCCGCGAAATCCTTGGCGACGCGCCATCATCCTTCGGACTCACCACCGATGCCGTAGCGACCGAGGGATGGGTCTACCAGCTTGCGCCGGGAGAGCGCATTGTGCTCGACGCCACGGTTGTGGCCAACGCCAGGAACAGCAACGACTACGCGATGTACCGGATCCTGCGCGCTGCGCACCGGCCTCCGTCGACGCTGGCCTATGATGCGCAAACGGTGAACTTCACGGCCGGCGCGACGCTCACCGGGCAGACCTCCGGCGCGACCGCTTTGATCGTGGCGGACTCCGATTCCGGCGCCACTGGCACCCTGTCGCTGCGCAGCATCGACGGTGAGTTTGTCGACAACGAGACAATCACCGATTCCTCCGGCGGCTCGGCGCTGGCCAATGGCGTGCTCGCGCATCAGAACGCTGCCCTGCTGGGCTCGACCACCCAAGTGATGACGGCCATCGAGTCCGATGCCAGCTACGCTTGCGACTTCGGCGTCACCGCCGGGTCCGCGCGCGTGCTGGTGACAGGGGTTGCGGCCAAGACTATCGAGTGGACCGTCGCCGTGCGTGTGACGACTTCGGAGTAACCGATGACGTGGAAGCCAATTGACCTGTCGGCGCGGCTGTTCACCAATGTGGACGAGGCCGTGCTGCGGAAGGCTTCCGCGGCGATCGAGAACGCTTTCATCAATGAGGCCGGTGGGCAGAGCCGTTTCCCCGGTCTCGCCGATTTCGCCACCCTGGCCGGCAACAGCCCGGTGTACCTGTGGGACTGGCAGGAGGACTTGATCGCCGTCACAAATTCGCGCTGGTATCGGGTCAGCAGCGCGGGCGTGGTGACGGATGTTACCGGCGTGCCGCTCACGGGCGGCCGGCGCCCGGTGTTCGACAAGACACCGAGCGAGCTTGTCGCTGCAGCCGGCGGGCCTATCATTCGCCTGCGCGACGCCACGACGGAGAAGTTGTCGGACGAAGCCCCGGACACCACGCACGTGCAGTACATCGACGGCTACCTGACGGCCATCGAAACCGACACCGGGCTCTTTGCGCATTCGGAGGTGGACGACGGCGAAAGCTGGGATCCGCTGGACACGTTCGCCGCCAACGGCAAGCCCGATAACTTGGTCGGCATGCTGATCACGCCGCACCGGGAGTTGATGCTGGCTGGACCGGATTCGCTGGAACAGTTTGAGCGCCTGCCGCAGGGATCCCTGCCGTTCTTCCGCCGCTGGGCGCTGGCCAAGGGCGTCAAGGCGCCGTACACCATGATTGCCGAGGACGGCGGCCTGTGGTTTGTGAACAAGGGCTACGAATTCGTGAAAGTGGTCGGCCAGTCTGAACAGCAGAACGCGGTGGACATCGGCAAATCGCTTGAGGGCATCGACGATTGGACCGACGCCTGGGCGGACTCCATGCGCGTGGCCGGGCAGAAGTTCATCATCCTGCAGATTCCGCACGCCTCCAATGGCTACGGCACCAAGGGCGTGACCTTCCTGTACGACTTCAAGAAAAAGAAGTGGTCACAGCTTTACGGCTGGGATCAGGCGAGCGCGACGCCGATCAAGTGGCCGGGTTGGTCCTACCGCCCGATGTGGGGGCGCCATTTCGTCGGCGGCAACGGCAAGGTGCTGGAGCTTCGCGAAGACACGTTTACCAATGATGGCCAGATGCAGCGTTTTCTCGGCCGCACCGGGCACATAGATGCGTGGGGCGACAGCACCGTCAACAACCTGCGTATGCGAATGAAGCGTGGCACCGTGGCGCAGGCCGGCGCCGATGATCCGCCGCCGTACATCGAATTGCGCGTGAAGCGCGACGGAATGGAGTGGTCTCCCTGGAAGAAAAAGAGCATGGGCGCGGCTGGCGACAAGTCATTCTTCCTCGAATTCGGCCCGCAGGGCACGGCGATGTCATGGCAATGGGAGTGGCGCGTGACGGCTAACGTCGACGTGCAACTCGTGGCACTTTGGGCCGACGTGGAAAATGCCAGCCGCTAACGGTACGATTGACATCATTCCGCCGCCGCGGCTGAGTGGTGTTGACCCACGCTCGGACGCGAAGGCGCTTGAGGACTGGATCCACCGTTTCTACGAGGCGGCCATTATTCAGGGCGGCCTTGTAAATACCGGCGCATTCTCGGACGAACTGCAGAACCATTTCCCGAGCCTTTACAGCCTTGGCTCACTGACAGGCGCCGCCGACAAGCTGGCCTACTTCACTGCCGCCGACACCTTCGGCCTTACAGACCTGACGGCCACGGCGCGCACGCTCATATCCAAGAGCACCACGGGCGACATGCTCACCTTCCTTGGTGCGAGCGCATTCAACGCCGAAGACGTGCAGGACATCGTGGCAACGATGATCCAGAACACCAGCACGATCGCCTGGACCTACAACGACGGCGCTAATCAGATAGAGGCCGATCTTGCCAGCCTCACCGGGTTCACGACAACAGACCTCGCCGAGGGCTCCAATCTTTACTATACCGCCGAGCGCGTTGATGATCGCGTGGCGGCGCTGTTGCAGAGCGCGGGTGGGATCACCTGGACCTATAACGACGGCGCCGGCACGCTCACCCCGGCACTGGACAAAGTAACTGACAGCGGAACCTACACGCCAACGTATACCCACGTGGCGAACGTCGATGCCACGACGGCTTATTCTTGCCAGTACTTGCGGGTGGGCGACGAGGTGACAGTTTCCGGGCGCGTTGACATCGACCCGACCACGGCCGCCGGTACACAGGTGCAGATTGGCGTCAGTCTTCCGATCGCGTCGAACTTCGCCAATTCGAACGAGTGCGGTGGGACCATCGCCGCGGCGAGCACGCTGCAAGCCGGGGCCATTTATGCCGACGCCGCCAATAACCGCGCCGAGATTTCTTTTGCTGCTCAAGTGAACACCAATTCCTTTCATTCGTTCCACTTCACTTATAGGATAATCTGAC
>CAYWTU010000099.1:0-9767 GCA_964461275.1 uncultured Pirellulales bacterium
CGCCGGCCACAGCAACTCCGGACGCCGCATCGCCTACCGCCGCCGCGGTCGCGGCGCCCGTCGTTTGAGCGGCCGGCTCCAAGGCGTTGGCGCCGTGGCGAATCTTGATCGACGCCGGCGCCTCATCCTCGTACTGTTCGTCATCTTCTTCGGACAGCTCGGCATCCAGTTCTTCGGCCGTCGCCGAGAGCGCCTTTTGCGGCCACAGCGACCAGCGCGGCCGTTCGCGGAGCCGACGATGGGCGTTGGCCACGCGCGTACCGACGTGGTGGGCCGGCGTGCGCAAAACCCGAGCCGAGAGATGCACGAGCACGTAGTCGGTGCACAACAACAGACCGCAGCACAGCGACGTGAGGACCAAGACATAGGCCCCGGCGCTGGCAAAGTGCGATTCCAAGAATCCCCGGCCGGCCGCTCCCAGGTAGCCCCCAGCGCCGACCACAGGCCCCGGCGACCAGGCGGGCAGCGCCATGGCGCCGAAACTGGCCAGCGCCACCAGCGACAACAGCCATCCCAGGCCGCGAATCCACGGCTCGGTGATGCTCCCGCGGGCCAAGACGACTCCGGCGGCCACCCCCACAGACAGCGTCAGGTAGTAGGCGCCGTAGCCCAGCCCCGTAAACAATCCGTGCGCAAGCCATGCGCCGGCGCGGCCGCAAACGTTGGCTACCTCCGCCCGCGGAGGATAGACCAGCGAGCTGGGCGGGTCGGCCGCGTTGTAGGTCAACAGCGCCAGCGCAAAGAAGACCGTGAGGGCCAACAGGCCCAGCGCGGCAAGGTCCGATTTCAGGCTCCGCTCGTCGAGCATGTACGTCACCGCCCAAGGGTTCAACGCCAACGAGGCCAATCAGCCTGCCGTTGGCATGGGCGTGTCCGTGCCCGACACTAATCCGCAAGAACTCTTTCTGTTTCGGTCGCCGGCCAGGGCTGACCGCAACAAGGCAGCGCGGCGTCGGCAAGGTTTGCGCGGTCGGTTCAACGCTCGCGTCCAGGGACGAGAAACGCCGAATTCGCCGCGCCTGGGACGTCCAGCCACAGAGATCCAAAACGACGGCGCGTTGCCTTTATGCAACACTCAGTAAATCGACCCGGCCAAAAAGTGTCCGTCGGACAGCGTGCGCGGGTTAGTACGATGGCGACAAAGAGATCGGCTGCCGCCTGTTCCGATGGCAACGATCAATCCGACTAAGGAACCTGCCCGTCGTCCGACGGCGGATCCGCGCCGTCCCGTTCCACGTCGCTGTATCCAGTGCAGCGAACGACCGGTTGCGGCGGGTATTTGCGGTAGGCGGCGTTCGTGGCGGCCAATCGGCAGAGCAGGAACTGCGAACCCGTGCCGGAGGTGATCTTCCGGACATGCCGGCAGCAATGGCACAGACTTTTGACTTCCATCTCTTGCTCCGCAGCGGTGAAACCTGGCTCGAACTGATCGGGCGACCGAGAAGCGACCGAAGAATAACTTCCTCCTTTTGCACCTCTCCCCTTGGGAGTGGCCGGGTGAGGGGAATTCATTCTGCGGAAGTTATTTTTCGGTCGTTCCCAAGACGCGTCGAGACGCCACTGCTCCGCTTTACTCCGCCGGCGGGATGGCGCGGCCATGCGGATCGGTCGCGTCGAGGTCCAGTCCGCGGGCCAACTCCTCTTGCAGCGCCGCGTCTAGGAAGTGCTCCATGCGTTCGGCCGGGGCATGGAGATGGTCCAGCGGCAATTCGAAATTCGACTCTAGGTAACGCTCCCACAGTCGGTGCGCGCGTACGACCGATTGCGCTTGCGGTCGGCCCGCCTCCGTCAAGCGCAGGCGGCCATCGGGCAGCGTTTCGATCCAGCCAGCGCGAAGCATGCGGCCGATGGCCCACCGCGACGCGGGCCGGGCCGCCAGACGCTGCGCGTCCGCCACGGTGTTGACGGCCGGAAGCTCGCCCCGGGCTTGGGCCTCTTCGCCGCGAAACAGCGCCGCCAAGACGTCTTCGCGGGCGATCCGCAGCGAAAGTTTCCACACCTGCCGCCAGCGGCCGATCAGTCCATGGCGCGGCGCCGCTACGACCGCCGCCGTAAAAAACAGGCCCAACACCGACGCAATCATGCCCGCCACGCTCGTGTTGAGCCACGCCGCGGCCAGATAGCCCAAGACCGCCGCCAGCCACGCGACGCCCACCGCCCAGCCCAACATTCCCAACAACCGATCCGACAAGAGCTGCGCCGTGGCGGCAGGCACAATCATCATCGCCACGACCAAAATGGAACCGACCGCCTCGAACGAGGCGACTGTGACGCCCGCCACGATCGACATCAAGGCATAGTGCACGGCCGCCGCCCGCAGTCCAACCGCCGTCGCCAGAGCGGGATCGAACGACGTGACCAGCAACTCCTTCCAAAACAGCCCCACGAACGCCAGCGTGGCCGCTAGCGCTCCCCCCAACGTCAGCATCGTCCGCGGGACATCGAATCCCAGGACGTGGACCGTGTCGAGCGGGGTGAATTCAATCAACCCGTACAACACACAGCCTGGGTCTAGATCGACGCCAGACGCGCCGCGCGTGATGATAATCACGCCCAGCGCAAACAGGGCCGTGAACACGACCCCCATGCTGGCGTCTTCCGGTACGTTGCCGCGTCGATGCAGCGCGTCGGTCAGGACGCTGGTGAGCACTCCCAGAACCATCGCCCCCACAAAGATGGGCCATCCGCTGAGCCGTCCGGAGACCAGAAAAGCCAGCGCCACGCCCGGCAGCACGGCATGTGAAATTGCGTCGCCCAAGAGGCTCATCTTCCGCAGCACCAGATAACAGCCCAGGATCGCGCACGACGTGCCGCATACGCCGCCGATGGCGATGGTCCAAAGGGCCAGACTCGCGTCGGCTGTCATAGCATGGCCTCGAGTTCGGCTGCAGTTTCAACGGGCAACACCTCGGCGGGCGAGATGCGGTCTAAATCGGCCATCGCCACCGCCAACTCGGGGTACCGCGTTAGAAACGCGTCCCATAGCCGGCTGCCGTGGACCAGCCGTCCCGCCTCGGCTTTACCTGCCGGGGTCAATTGCACCGTCGTGCCGACTTGAATCACGGCGCCTTGCTGAGTCAGGTCGTCAAGCAACTGCTGAACGAATCGGGCGGGCCAACGACGCTGCCGCTGTAGCTGCTCCCGCGGCATGCCGCCCGGACACTCCTGCAACATCCGCAGCATCCGCCGTCGCTCGCGCTCAAGCGTCCGCCGGCGCTGGTCGAGCCACCGCGTGACCAGTCCCCGCTTTGGCGCCGCTACCAGCGAAACCCCGAACAGCGCCGTCCCCACCAATACCAACACCGGACCGGCCGGCAGCTTGCTGGCCCAGGCGCTGGCCAGCGTTCCCACCGCCCCGACCAGTCCGCCAATGCAGGCCGACAATACCAACAGCCGCGACAACCGCTCGGTCCAGAATCGGGCCGCGGCGCCGGGCAATATCAACAGCGCAGCCACCAGCACCACGCCAACCGCCGGCAAACCGATCACCACCGTCACCGCCACCAACGCCATCAACGTCAGATCGAGCCGCACCACCGGCCAACCCTGGGCTCGGGCGAATTCGGGATCAAAGATCAGCAGCCGCAACTCTTTGTACAACAGCGTCACCACCAACAGGCATCCGACGGCAACGCCGGCGATCAGGTAAACGTCGGTCGCCAACATGCCTGCCGTCTTACCCAAGATGTATCCGTCGAGCCCCGCCTTGCTGCCTTGGCTGGCCTGATTCTGAATGATCCGGCTGAGGCTAATCCCGACGCCGAAAAACACGCTGAGCACGATACCCACCGCGGCGTCTTCCTTGATGCGGGTCCAACGCCGCAACAAGGCGATCGCCGACACGCCCGCCAAACCGCTCACCAAGGCGCCGGCCAGCATCGCCGGCAGGCTGCGGTAGCCGACCAGCAAAAAGACCAGGCACAATCCCGGCAGCGCCGCGTGCGCCAAGGCATCGCCCACCAGCGCCCGGCCACGAAGCACGGCCAGGCTGCCCACCATGCCCGCCAGCGCGCCCAACAGTCCCGCGCCGCACAAGACCACCACGGTGCTGTAGGTCAGATTCATCGTCGCTCGGCCTGACGCAACGATTCGCCAGCCGCCTGCAAGATGTCGAGCCGCGCGCCGTAGGTCTTGCGCAGGTTGTCGGGAGTGAACGTGTCGCTGGTCGGCCCACTGGCCACCAGCCGCATGTTGAGCAACACCACATGGTCGAAGTACTCGCCCACGGTGCGCAGATCGTGGTGCACCACGAGCACCGTCTTTCCGCCGGCGCGTAGCTCGGCGAGCAGAGAAAAAATGACGCGCTCGGTGGCGGCGTCGACGCCGGCCATCGGTTCGTCCATGAAGTAAATGTCGGCCCGCTGCGCGAGCGCCCGGGCGAGAAATGCCCGCTGCTGCTGGCCGCCGGAAAGCTGGCCGATCTGCCGATCGGCTAAGTCCGCCAGTCCGACTTTTTCCAAGCACTGCCGAGCCCAGGCCTTGTCGTCCCGGCCCGGTCGGCGAATCCATCCCAGCCGGCCGTACACCCCCATCAGCACCACGTCGAGCACGCTGATCGGAAAATCCCAATCGACGCTTTCCCGCTGCGGTACATAGCCAATCCGTTTCCGCACCTTGTCCACGGGGAAACCGAAAACGGTGATCTCGCCGCTGGCGATGGGCGCCAGGCCGAGAATGGCTTTGATGAGCGTGCTCTTGCCGGCGCCGTTGGGGCCGCAGACGCCGACCAGCCGCGGTTCGTACAAAGTCAGGTCGACGTCCCAGAGCACCGGCTTATGGTGATACGCGCACGTCAGGTCGTGGATGTCCAGGATGGCCGGGGGCATGTCACTTCAGCGCTTGGACCATCGTTCGCACGTTATGCCGGACCATGCCGACGTAGGTGGCGCCTGGCGTTTCGGGGCCGCCCAGAGCGTCGGAATACAGTTCGCCGCCGACCGTCACCTGATGGCCCCGCGACTGAGTGCCTTCAACCAGTGCGCGTACATTGCGGTCTGAGACGCTGGTTTCGATGAATACGGCCGGCAACTTGCGTTCGACGAGAAAATCGACCAGTTCGTTGATTTCCCTCACGCCAGCTTCGCTTTCGGTGTTGACGCCTTGGATAGCCCGCACTTCCACGCCGTAGGCGCGCCCAAAATAACCGAATGCGTCGTGCGCCGTCACCAGCACGCGCCGCTCGGAGGGAATAGCGTGCAATGCCGCCATCGTTTCCGCGTGCAGATCGTTCAACTGCTGCGAATAGCGATCGGAGTTGCGGGCATATTCCGCGGCATGTTCCGGATCGAATTTCGCCAGCGCTTCGCCGACCACCGCGGCCGCCTCGCGCCACAGCGACACGTCGAACCAGACGTGCGGATCGACGGCGCCCTCGGCCGTGGTGAGCCGCTGCCCCGCATCGACATGTTCGGCTACCGCCACCGCCGGCTTCGTGTTTCCCAGCCGCGCCAACAAATCGCTCATTTTGCCTTCCAGGTGCAGGCCGGAATAGAAAATGGCGTCGGCGCCCGAAAGCAGGCGGACATCGCCAGGGCTAGCCTTGTACAAGTGTGGATCGACGCCGGCGCCCATCAACTCGGTCACCGCCACCCGCTTGCCACCGACGTTGCGAACCAGTTCGGCCACCATGCCGGTTGTGCAGCAAATCTTGATCGGTCGCTGCCCTTGAAACGTGTGCGGAATGTGCAGCGCCGTCGTGGACCCGTGCGCGGCGTCGTTGGCGTGTGTTTCCAGGTGCGATAGCCCGTTGGCGTCATGGCACCCCGCCACCCCCAGAAAGAAACAAATCATCATCAAGTAGCGAATCGTCAACAAACGGCGCAGGACGCCTCGTCGATGATCGGCACACGCGGTGGTCTGGCATTTAATGGGCATGGCGTATCCGGGCGTCCGGCAAGGGAATCAGCGATTCGGCAAGTTGCTTTTTTGGTTAATCAAAATTGTAATTTCGACAACACTGATCCGTCAATCAGAAAAGGACTTTCGTCAATCTTGGCTGTTATTATCAGGCCCGATGGTCGCCGGTTCCCGGTTTGCCGCCTAGCGCTTCCGCGACGACCCGCCCGGCGATGGTAGTTGCCGGCCAACTTCTGCGTGCTGCGGCGATCGCTGAGATTCGATGGCCGGACGGGGCGATGAGAGGGCAAGGTGTTGGGTCAGCCAATGAACGGTCGAGCCCGCCTGCCAGGCGTCTGGTGCGGGCGAGAGGCCCTTCAGTAATGCCGCTACCGCGACCGGCCCACTCGTTTCGCCGACCAGCGGGCCGTCTTCGGCATGGAGCAAGACTCTACTGTCGGCACGGCCGCCACAGCCACCTCGAATCGTCAGTCCTTGATCGTCTAGCAGCACCGCTGCCGAGAGCTCGCGAAAGGCGACCATCTCCGCCCTCTCCGACTGCATCCGTCGGCCAACTGGCAGGCCCAACTCTCGCGACAGATTGAGCGCCAAGGCCGGGTCGATTTCTCCCGGACCGGCCGAAATGGCGCCGTCCAAACGATGCGCACGCCCTTGCTGCACGCGGAGAAGATTGATCGACAAGTCGGCTGATCCCGTCAAACGCGGTACGTCCTCTCCCAAGAGCGCCGTCAGGTCGACACCACGCAGGCGACCGGTGAGTTGGCCTTCCCAACCCGTCGAACTTCGGCTGGCCCACAGGTAGCCGTTAAACTCGGCCTGGCTGCCCAGCCGCATGGGACTGTCGGCGCCTGCCAAGAGAAGCCAAGCGGGAAGCGGCGTGCCATTGCAATGGACGTCCCAGCGCGTTGCAGGCGGGCTGATGCTTCGATCGCGCACCACGCGGACCTGCGCCGGCTGATCGCCGGGGCGGCCCGGGCGGAGAAACTGGACCTGGCCCGTCGTGCCGCCGGCGTTCGGCTCCAGCGAGCCAGTCAGTTGCCCACAGCTAAACCGCTCTTCACCCCGCATCCAGTGCAGCGATCGGACTCGAATCGAAATTCGGGAAGGCTGAGCGCGAGAAGGAACGCGCAGGGCGCGCTGCAAGGTTTCGGCAAGCAGCGGGCCTTGCGCCGCGTCGAGCACAACGTCGCCCCCTTCGACCTCCCAGCGAACGCCTTTGCGAAAGAAATCGAGGCGATTGGCCCGGCCCAAGGTGGCGCCCGTTTCTGCGTCCGACCATGCGACATCGGACAAGCGGACGCCGCCCGGCAGCGGGTGCGCCACCTGTCCGACAGAGACCGCCAGTCCCACGGCGGACTGCAACTGGAACTCCACGGCCTGTCGATGGGTCGCGCTGCGCAAATACCCAGCGGTCGCTAAAAGGCTAGCGGTTGGCGCAACGCCGATCGCCAGAAACACCAGCCTGCACCAGCGGCGTCGCGTGCTTTCCAACACTCGAAACTTCCTTGTTTCGATTGAATTGAACGGTTTCGGGTCGACCGATTATCGTTGTCGCGCCAGTTGATGAAACAGGTCCCAACGTGACCGCATCTCTGTCAGGCTGTCGCCGCCGAATTTTTCGACCAGTGCCGCGGCCACTTCAAACGCCACCACGTTCTCGACGATGACGCTGGCGGCCGGGACGGCACAAACATCGCTGCGCTCGTAGGCCGCCGTCTCGGACTGCTTGGTCGTCAGGTTGATGGAGTCGAGTGGCTTGCGGAGCGTGCTGATCGGTTTCTTGGCCGCGCGAATCACCAACGGCTGGCCGTTGGTCATTCCGGCCTCCAATCCCCCGGCGTTGTTCGTGGGGCGGATGAAACCCAGCGTGGGTCCGCTTTGGGCGTCAGCGTCATAAGCGATCGGATCGTGCACCGCCGATCCGCGCCGCCGAGCCGCCTCGAAGCCCAGCCCGATTTCGACGCCCTTGATCGCTTGCACGGCCATGACCGCTTGGGCCAACCGGCCGTCGAGTTTGCGGTCCCATTGGCTGTGCGTACCCAGGCCGAAGGGCAACCCCTCGACGCGCACTTCGACCACTCCGCCCAACGTGTCGCCCTCTTTGCCGCACTCGTCGATCAGCGCCTTGATCTCGGCTTCTCGACTGGGATCGAGAATATACAATTCGCTGGCGTCGCGCACGGCGCGCAGCTCATCGAGCGTGCTGGCTGGCGTGTCGACACACACGCCTCCCAACTCCACGACATAGCCGAAGGCTGTAATGCCGAACGGCCGTAAGAGCTGTTTGGCCAAGGCGCCAGCCGCCACCCGCACCGCCGTCTCTCGAGCGCTAGCGCGTTCCAAGATTCCGCGAATCGAACCCAAGTATTTGATGGCGCCGGTCAAGTCGCCGTGTCCCGGTCGGGGGCGTTCCAAGTCGCCCAGCCGTTCCAGCTTGTAGTCCTTGTTGATCACCTGCAATGCGATCGGGCTTCCCAGCGTCTGCCCCTTCCAAACGCCGGTGAGCAGTTCTACGTTGTCGGTTTCGATTCGCTGACGTCCACCGCGTCCGTAACCCCCTTGGCGACGGCGCAGCTCGACGTCGATCGAATCGGTTTCCAGGTCGACTCCGGCCGGAAAACCGTCGATGAGCGCTACGAGCGTTTTTCCGTGGGACTCGCCCGCGGTCCAATACCGCAACATGTTGCCACAAGGAGGGTTAGTGCGCGTCGCCGCGACCGCCTGAGGGCAGACCTCGCGGAGACTATCAAAATTCAGTGTAACTCCAATCACTGTGCGGTGATAGGGCGAATCGGACGGTTGATTTCCGGGAGTTTGGAGAAGCCTAGAAAGCGCCGCCCGGGGCAACACGCAGCATCGGGGCAAACCAGGCGAAATTGGATAGCCGCAAGCTTGCTTCTCGCGATGCAGCCGCCTAGAATCTGGAGACTGGGATTTGCGGCCGCTTGCAGCCAAGACTGCTAAAGTGCCATCGCCGGGCCAGTCCGGCGATCCAACCGAACGCACTTGCAAGCCGCGACGACCCGACCAGGGCGCCAGCGGCTTTTTTTTGTGTTCCAGCGATCCCACGGATGACACCGTCTCGGGCGGCGCGTCGCGCCGCAGGCAACTTCGCATTGGGATCCAGCGCATGACCGTCACTCCTTCGAAATCTCCATCAGGTCGACCGACGAACTCCGCGGCAAGCGCCGCTCCCGCAACCCGCAACGGCCAGGCCAAACCCGACGCGGGATCGCCGTCGCTGGGCCTGTCGACCGTCGCCATCCACGGCGGCGAAGCCCGCCACAAACCAGGCGACGCGCTGATCGACCCGATCTTTTGCACGGCCACCTACACGTTTGACGACACCGATTCGATCATTCGCTTTATTGAGGAGAAACAGCCGCGCGAGGAGTACGGCCGCTACGGCAACCCCAGCGAAAAAGTTGTGGAGCAGAAACTGGCCGAGTTGGACGCCGGAACCGCCGCTGTGCTGTTCGGTTCGGGGATGTCGGCGTTTGCAGCCCTGCTCTTGGCCAAGCTAAACGCGGGCGACGAAGTGGTGATGTTCGACGAGTGCTACCATCGTAGCCGCGAATTCGCCACGAAACACCTGGGCCGGTTTGGCGTAACGACGCGGCAAGTGCCCACCGGCGACTACGAGGCGATGGAGGCGGCCATCACGCCGCGCACCAAGCTGCTGGTCAGCGAGTCGCCGACCAATCCGCACCTCAGCGTCGTCGACCTGGAGCGGTTTGTGCAGATCGGCGAAAAGCGCGGCGTGGAAACGCTCATCGTCGCCACGTTGGCCACTCCTTACAACGTCCGGCCGTTGGCGGCCGGCGTCGATTATGTGTTGCATTCGGCCACCAAGTATCTGGCTGGCCACAACGATCTGTTGGCCGGTGTTTTGGTCTCTTCGCCCGAGAAAC
>CAYWTU010000100.1:0-9670 GCA_964461275.1 uncultured Pirellulales bacterium
GGTCGCGGCAGTTGCTTTGGCTGCAAGCCGACGCCAAGCCTCAAGATCGCCACCAACACGCCGATTTACGAGCGTATGGAAGATGATATGGACATCAACGCGGGCGTGATCCTAGATGGCGTGCCGGTGGCGGATGTGGGGCGGCAGATTTTTGAGCTGGTGCTGGAGGTGGCCAGCGGCCGCAAGACCAAGAGCGAGGCCCTGGGGTACGGCGACGAGGAATTCGCGCCGTGGAGCGTGGGGCCGACGTTGTAGATAGACTCGTGCAGAACGGTGCGGGTGAGATGCACCCAAGGGTTGCGGCTAGATAGCGTTCCACGATTCCGGGAGGAATCTCGTCGTAGTGACGGCGGGACGCCGTCGCTACGGGGATGTCGCCTCCCCAAATCGTGTCAAGCCAATTAGGCCGGCCCCGTCTGCCGCACGAGCTGGCTAATGGTTTTGAATTGCGGCGTGCCGGCCCGCTCGCACCACTCGAACATCGCCGCCTCGGTGGTGGTCAGCGTAACGCCGGTCGAGTCCATCCGCCGCAGCGCGGTCTGATAGTCGATGTCATACCGCGATCCGATTGCGTCGACCGCCAGATAGACTTGAAACCCGGCGGTCAGGGCGTCGAGGGCCGTTTGCTGCACGCAGACGTGGGCCTCGATGCCCACCAAGAGCAGCTTGTACAGGCCGCGGTCGAGCAGTTCATTCAACATTCCGGCGCACTCTCCGCAGCTAAACGCCGTCTTGCTGGGTATCGGGCCCAGCTTGGCCGCCAACTCTGGCACGGTCGGACCCAGCCCCTGCGGATATTGCTCGGTGGCCAGCACGGCAACGCCCAGCTCGTGGGCCGCGTCGATCAAGCGGCCGATGTTCCAGATGATGCGCTGGTGACCGGGGACTAACGTAATCAGCTTGCCTTGCACATCCACGACCAGCAGGGCCGTATCGCGCGGCGACATGAGTTCGGGACTGCGCGGTAAGGCGGACGAGTCGCTGAGGTTCATGGCGGCAGAATAGCCGATACGGACGGGAATCGGAAGTCAAACTTCAGAAGCGCTTGCGGGGGCCAGAATTCTCATGCCGTTGAAGATCACCAGCAGGCTTGCGCCGACGTCGGCGCCGACGGCCAGCCACATACTGGCCCAGCCGGCTGCGGCCAGGATCAACACCGCCAGCTTAATGGCCAGCGCTAAGGCGATGTTCTGCCGCAGAAGCTGTCGACAACGCCGTCCCAACGAGAATAGCTCAGGCAGTCGCCGCAGGTCGGGCGTCATCATCACCACGTCGGCTGTTTCCAGCGCGGCGGCGCTGGCCTGACTGCCCAAGGCCACTCCCAGCCGGGCTGCCGCCAAGGCGGGCGCGTCGTTGACGCCGTCCCCGACCATCGCCCATTCGCCTTGCCGGGCGAACTCGTGCACTAGAGCCAGTTTTGCTTCGGGCAACAGTCCCGCGTGAAATCCGTCGAGTGCTAGGTCGGCCGCCAGACGCTGGGCAACGCTCTGTTGGTCGCCGGTGAGCATTACGATTTGCTCAATGCCCAAGGAGCGGAGCTGCCGCAAGGCCTGCCGGGCCTCGGGCCGCTCGGCGTCGGCCAGGTGGATTCGGGCCAGAAGTGATCGCTGAGCGATGAACAGCAGCTCGCAATTGGCGCCGGCGGGATGTGCGGTGTGCGATTGGCGTTCGCCATTGTCGCCGTCCACGCGTAGTTCGGCAGCCAGCGCCGCACCGCCCAAGGCGTAGCGTTTTCCCGCGATGGCTCCGAACACGCCGACGCCGGGCCGCGACTGAAAGTCTTCGGCGTTTGGCCACGACAATCCTCGGCGGCGGGCCTCGGCCAAGATCGCCTGAGCGATAGGGTGCACGCTATGTTGTTCCAGCGCCGCGGCCAGCCGCAGCACGTCGTCGGGCGAAATGCCGTCTTGGGCCTGCACGCCAACCACCTGCAACTGGCCGGTAGTCAGCGTTCCAGTTTTGTCCAGCGCCAGCCGAGTGATCCGGCCGGCCGATTCGAGATGTTCGCCTCCTTTGATCACGATGCCTCGCCTCGCCGCCTGATACAAACCGCAGACGATTGTGATGGGCGTGGACAAGACCAACGCGCACGGACAGGCAATGACCAACGTCACCAGTGCCCGATGCAGCCACTGGCTGGCCGACGCCGCGGCGGCCCAGGCCACTCCCGCCTGGGCCAGCAGAGGCGGTACGACCGCCAGGCAGATGGCCAAGGCGATGATCGCGGGTGTATAACGCCGCGCGAACTCGTCGACGAAGCGCTGCGTGGGCGAGCGCGAAGCGTGGGCCTGTTCGACCAGCCGAGCGATGCGGGCCAACGTGTTCTCGGCAGCCGAAGTGCTGGCGCGGATATCGAGTGAACCTTCGACACATAAGGCGCCGGCGAACACTTCGTCGCCGGCCCGTCTGTCGATCGGCAGGCTTTCACCGGTGATCGGCGCCTGATTGACAGCCGAACCGCCGGCAATCACCACGCCGTCCACCGGAATACGCTCACCCGGCCGGACGCGGACCACGTCGCCAGGTTGCAGTTGGTCTGGCGCAACGTATTCGGCGCCGGCGGCCGTGAGGCGATGGGCGGCCGGGGGCGATAACTCCAAGACCGACCGTACCGCCCGCCGGGCGCGGCCCAGGCTGTAACCTTCCAAGAACAGCGACACGCCAAACAGGAACATGGCGGTGGCCGCCTCCAAGGCGTTGCCCGTCAGCACGCCGCCAATTGCCGCCAGGCACATCAGCACGTGCATGTCGAGCGCCCTGAGGCGGAGGGCGCGCCAAGCGGCTTGAGCCACGTAGAGGCTGGAGGCGGCGGTCGCAATGATGGCCAAGGCTTCACTGGCTCCGCTCGCGGCGCCGGCCACCCAGCGAACCGCCAAGGCCAAAGCCAACAGCGCCCCTCCCACGACGGTGGCCAGCATCCGTCCCCGTCGAGTTCGATCGAGCGAATCGCGCACCGCCTGCGCCCCGGCCCCCTTCGAGCAGGTTGCGGGAAACCCGATCCGGGTGATCTGATCGGCCAGCCGTTGGGCCGACGTCCGGTCGGCGTCGAAACGGACGTGAACCGTGCGGTCTAGGTAGTTGGCGTGCAATTGTTTCACGCCGGCCACTTGGGCCAATCCCCGCTGAATCAGGACGAATTCCTCCGGGCAATCCATTGCCGGCACGTGCAGCACGGCCGAGTTTATCAGAGCAGGCATGGGCGAGATAAAAAGTTCGAGCGGCTACTGCCCGGCCAACAATGCCCGGGCCTGGCGGGCCAATTCACCGTCCGGATGGTCTTCGAGCAGCTTCTGAAGCGTTGCCACCGCCCGCTGGCGAACCGCAGGTTTGGGCGATGGGAGCAAGGTCCGCTGCTTGTCGAGCACCTTCAACGCGGAGAGATCTTTCTTCAAGTCGGCGTCGCGGGCCAGCTCGCGCACCGACTGAGCGGCCTGGTGGGCCGCGGGATAACCGTGGAAGCGGTCTGCAACCTCGCCGAATTTCAAGTATGCCCCCAGCTTGTCGCCCGACTCGACCTGGCGGGCGGCGGAAAGTTCAACGTCGGCCAAGCGCTCGACGGCGGCGAGTAGTTTCTCGGACGCGGATTTCACCTCTCGCTTGCGTGAGCCGAGCCCCCTGGTCACCGCCGCGGCGCTGGCAGGGAATTGTGAGATCTCGATGTTCCACCAGGCGTCGCGCAGCTCCAGCGGGATGTCGGCCGGCTCGACTCGCCACTGCGCCCCTGTCAGCGCCCGGTCGATCGTGTCGGACCAGTCGGCCCAGTTGCCCATTTTCAGTTCGCCCGCCGGAGAGATATAACGCAATTGCATGATATTGTTCAGGCTGATTTCTACGTCGCAGGCGCGCTCAAACGAGCGGTCGGTGTCGACAACAATCGGCCAAGGGATCGACTCCCGCCGGGCGTACTGTTCGACCGCCGAGCGCGGATTGCCCGAGTTGACGGCCACGAACAGCACTGGCTGGTCCTCGTACTGCTTGGTTTTCGCCAGGATCGACGGCCAACTGCCTTTGCACTTCGGGCAGCCCTCTTCGTAGAAATAGAGCACCACGGCCTTGCCGCGCAGCGACTGGAGCCGCAGCGGCTCACCAACCCAATTGTCGGGAAACTCCAGCGTTGTGGCGGGTTGGCCCGTGGCGGGCGTTTCGGCGGCTAACGCCCACGGCGCACAGTTCAGCCACCCGATCGCCGCGACAAACCAAGCCGTTCGAAACCGCGCGAATGTGAACATCGGCCGATTTCCCTTGTTCGGGATTACGTCAAGAGCGAACGGACCACGTCGCCTTGCGGCGTCAGGCGATGCGGCCGGCCCAACGCATCGTACAATTCCCGCTCGGGACGAACACCGAGCAGGTGGTACATCGTGGCGACGATGTCTCCGGGCGTGAGGGGCTGTGCTGCGGGGAAGGCGCCGATCTTGTCGCTGGCGCCGATCACCTGGCCTGCGCGAATTCCGCCGCCAACCAGCATCAGGCTGTAGCAGAAGTTCCAATGGTCGCGCCCGGCGTTGTTGGCGTTGATCTTGGGCGTGCGACCGAAGTCGCCCATGACGGCCACCAGCGTGCGATCGAGCATTCCGCGCTCCTCCAGGTCGTCGATCAGGCTGCTGTAAGCGGCGTCGAGTTGCGGCAAGAGCGTTTGGCGCAGACCACGGAAGTTGTTTCCGTGCGTGTCCCAAGTGGCGTTGGCGTCGGGGGCCCACGAAACCGTGACCAGCCGCGTGCCGGCTTCGATCAGTCGCCGGGCCAACAACACACTTTGCCCGTAGATATTGCGGCCATACCGCTCGCGAGTCGTCGGTGGTTCGTCCGAGATGCGAAACGCCCGCTGACATTCGACGGAAGTGAGCAACCCTAGCGCTCGCTGCTGAAAGCTGTCCATGGCGTCGACGCCAGTGGCGCCGTCGCCGCGAGCCAGCTCGGCGTCGAGTCCTGAAAACAACTCGCGGCGATAGGCCAACCGCTGGGCCGAGACGTCGGCCAGCAAAGTCAGCTCAGGGACGCCAAAGTCGGCCGCGTTCGGATCGCGGAGTACGAACAACGGATCGTATGCGGCCCCCAGGAATCCGCCGAAAAAGCCGGGCTGAGGGGGGCCGCCAGCCCCTTCCTTGGTGATGTAAGGGAGCGTAACGTGCGGGACGACTGCGGCGGTTGGCGGCCGCAAGAGCTGCATGACGCTGCCCAGCGACGGATTGTCCGAGGGTTTGGTTCCGCCCCCTTGCTCGCCGCGATCGTGTCCGGTCAGCGCCACATAGACCGCCGCTGCGTGCGAGTTGTTCACCGAATGGTGCATCGACCGGACCAGCGTGCCGCGATGCATGTGTAGCGCCATCCGCGGCAGGTGCTCGCAGACCTGAACGCCAGGCAGCGAGGAATCGATCGGCGCGAACTCGCCGCGGATGCCGTCCGGGGCGTGCGGCTTCATATCCCACATGTCCAGGTGACTGGGGCCGCCGTTGAGATACAGGATGATGCAGGCGTCGGCCCGGGGCGGAGGGTCGTCCGCCGTCCGTACGTGTTGTGCTTGCAGCAGCTTTGGCAAGCCGAGCCCGGCCAGGCCCAAGCCGCCCACCTGCAACAGGCGGCGTCGCGTCAGACGTGGCGTGGCCACCGACGGAGGCGTTCGCCGGCACGTGGGCGAGATTCCGCCGCGGGACCCGCCGCTGCCGGTTGGGATGCTGGAAGTCAGGTCGCCGAGCGCCATTCGGTAGAACCAATGCGAGTTGAATAGCCTATCTGCCCCACGTGCTTCAACACACAGAGTTTACCGCGCCGGGGCCGCTTGCGGCAAAGTTTGCCCACCGGGCGCCCCAGTCAGGACCGTCATGCCGCGATTCCGGGGCAGGTTAGGAAAATCTCGTTTTCTGGACGGAAGTTCCGCCAATTTTTCGCTTCCGAGGGCGGATCGAGCCAAGAGCCGCCCGTGGTCGGTTCGATCCCCCCAAAGACGGCCGGCGTTGGCGCCGCCGACACGTCCGCGTTCTTAGTGGGCAGCGACGCATTACGTTTCACTTCGTAACTCGTAATAGAAAGGTGTGGAACCCGCCTTATGCTCCACCGCTTATCCATCGCTTTCGGATTGGTTTTCCTCGCGACCACGCCGGCAACGGCGGGCGACCCTACGCCGCAGAGCAACGTGTGGAGGAAAATCGGATTCGGCCACGGTTCGGGGTACCACGCCTACAATGCCTGTCCGCCATGTGCGATGGCTCCGACGCCACGCGGGCGGGGAGGCATCAACTACTACGGCGGCTACTATGTGCCGGGCGCGTACCCCGGACCGCAGGCCGGTTGGTTTAGTCATCACGAGGGACCGCAGACGTGGTCCGATTCGATGGTCCACGGCGGGCCGCTGAGCCCGATGGGTGCGGCAGGCGAAACAATCATCTTGACGGACGATCCAGTTTCGGCAGAAGCGGCGGCCGAGGAACAAATCGACACCCCCAAGCCGGGCAGCGTGGCGCCGGCTCCGTCGCCGATGCCGTCGAAGCTTCCGGCCGCTCCCAAGGCGAAGCAGCCCCCAGTGCAGCCGGCGCCGGCTGGCGGCGACGATGAACCGGCGCCGAAGGCGAAAACGCCCCAGGGGGCCGCCACTCAATTGCAGGAGCTTCAAGCCGAAGAACCGACCGCCGGCGTGTTTCAAGAGTCGAACCTGCCGGTGAAGGTGGAGGGCGACTTCGATCCAGGCCTCAACGACGAACCGGCCGGGGCGCTCCTGCCCGAGTGACCGCCGTTAAGCCGGTCGCTTGCTTTGCCGGAACCGCAGACCGATACTACGTCACGCCAGGGGGGGACTTCCCTGGCGCCCGCGCTCCATGGATGGAAAAGGCTGGCAGCCGTAAGCTGCCCAACCAGAACACTTTCCAATTCCGAGTTACCGGACCAGGGAGAATGACCGTCATGGCCAAAGAAGAAAACAAGGAAAATCCCGCGCCGGCCACGTCGCCAGCCGCCGCCGAGCAGGCCCCCGCTCAGCGAGCCCAGCAACAACAGATTCGGCTCGACGATTCGCACGTCGTGGCGTCGTATGCGAATTTCTGCCGCGTCACCGGCACGCCGGAGGAGTTGATCCTCGACTTCGGCTTGAACCCTCAGCCGTTTGGGGCCCAGATTGAATCGCTGGCGATTAATCAGCGGCTGATCGTCAACTTTTTCACGGCCAAGCGGATGGCGGCGGCACTGCAAATGGCGCTACAGCGTCACGAAGCGGCCTTCGGCGTGTTGGAGACGGACGTTCAGAAACGCGTACTTCCCAGCGCCTTGCGGCAAGGCGGTCAGCAGCGGACCTAGCGTTCCAGGGCAAACGCCGCCCATCGCACCTGTCGTCAAATCGCACCCGCCCCTGGAGTTTTCGGTTCCAGGGGCGGTTTATTTTTTCGCCGCGTCTGTATCGCGAAGGGTGGATCTATAAGCCGCACTATAGAGTTTACCCACCGTCGGCACCTGTTTTAAGGAAAACAACATGCTGCTCCCAGATGGCCGAGCGGGCGCTCACACCGGCCATTGACGAGCAAGCGCAGGAGCGATACCGGCAGATCGAACCGCAAGGCAGCGTCGCCCAGTGCCACCGCAAGTAGGCGCCCGAGTGAGGCCGGAAACGAAACGCGGCGACACGATCGTTGGGGTGGGCAACTCGCCGCAGGTGAAAAAATCTCGCCGCGACGAATCGGCGGTCAGATTTCCACGTGCGTAACGCCCCCGATCTCGTCGAAGTGACCGATCTTCAGGACCACGCCCGGCGCGCCCGGCATCTCGGCGACGAAGGCCGGGTCGCAAACCACCAACGGCGGAGTCGAGACGACCATGGCGAGCGTCGACACGTACGACACCGTAAGCGACAGTGCCACAAACCACGGCACCGAGCCGGCCGCGATCCGCAGTAGTTGGGCTCGCTTGGCCTGCGAAAGGTCCTGTTCGAGGCAAAACTGATCAATCACGTCGGTCCGCTTGAGCGGGTTGGTCAAATCGAGCATCTCGTCGAACGTGCAGCCTTGCGTGCGGCGCTTGCCGTAGGTCTTGGCGGCGCTGAGGGCCAACTTCCGGCGCTTAAACTCCAAGTGCGCCTGGAGTTTATCGATGGATTTCTGCTTGCGCCCCACGACGTGGTTCACCACGGTCCGGGGAATCGCCAGGCCCAGGTTGGCGGCCGCCGTCAGGGCCTCCAGCGGTCGACGCAGGAGCGCCCGGCTTCGATACTCGGCGAAGACCTCCTCCTGAATCTTAACGATGGCGGCCGTCAGGTCCTCGCGCGAGGTGAGAATCAGTTCGTCTCCGACCTCGATGCACAGCGGCTTGATGTAATAAACCTTGACGCCACGCTGCTTGCCGGGACCGCTTAAGAACTCGTCCAAACGGGTTTGCACGCAGCTGGGAATTGCATCGGTGATCGTGCCGAAATCCTTTTGCTCGGTCACCGTGACGAAGAACTTTCCCTTGGGCAGTCGGATCGAAGCCTGCGCGAGGTCGATCTCGCGCACCTGAGTGAAATCGCCGCGGTGTTTCTCCACGACCGACCCCCAGCGCTTCTCGCGCGAAGCAAAGATACCCGACTGCCGCAGCATGGTTTCGGCCAGCGCGACGCTCGAGTCTTTCGGCGGCACCCAAATGGGTGACCCAACCCAGGCGCCGAAGCGCTTCAGCTCTTGTTCGAGCGTAAATGGCTCGGCGGTCCGGGGATCGACGATCGAGGGTGACACCCGGCGGGCGGCAACTTCGTTGCGCGCGATGCGATGGACGGTCACAGGCATGTCACAACTCCACAAAAGAAAAGGTGAAGCAACGCTGCGAACGCCGGGGCTGATTTTGAAGTTCAGCGATCCGGGCGAATGTCGGTGCGGTTGACTGCCACGGGCTACCCTAGCGATTCGCGACGTCGAAGGCAAGCAAACTGGCTTTCCATGCCGGAGAACTGCAACGTCAATGCCGGGGGGCCAGACCCCGACTTTGCAGTCCGGCGGGCTTTGCCTGGTCGCTCGGCCACTTTTTTTCTCGTCGCTCATCGGCACAACAAAACAGGCCGCCCGACGCTTGTCCGTCGGGCGGCCTGCTGTCTGCTTTTCAAGTCTACTTAGCAGTCGCTATTTCGCGAACTGCGGCAGCTTGGCGGTGAACTTGGCGGGCTCCTTTTTGAAGCCTTCCACACAGCCCTCGCAGCAGAAGTACACCTTCTGGCCGTCGTGGTCGGCGGAAACAGTGGCCTTGATCGCCTTGCCGCTCAACGGGCACTCAGTTTGAAGGGTAAAGCCCTTCTTGAATGCCTCGTCGCCGAAGACCATCGCCAGCTTCTCTTCGTCGCTGGCCTTCTCGGTCTTGCCCTTGCAGCCGTTGCAGCAGAAGCCGACCTTCGATCCAGCCAATTCCAGATTGGCTTCGGGGTTGCAGGCCTTTCCGCTGTAGGGACAGCCGACCTGGGTCGCCTGGCCGGTGGCCAGCAATTGTGCGTGGACCTTGGCGGCAAACTTGGCCGGCTCGGCCTTATAGGCATTGGGGCAATTCTTGCAGCAGAAATAGACCTTGCGGCCGTGGACGTCGACCGCGTTTGCTTCCTTGGCCGGTCCACCCGAGACGGGGCATGAGGCCTTGAATTCCTTCTCCGCCGCAATGGCAAAGTTATACGTCAGCGGGGCCGCGACCAGCGCCGCCGCCACAAGCAAGAGGACGTGCTTCTTCATAC
>CAYWTU010000101.1:0-7817 GCA_964461275.1 uncultured Pirellulales bacterium
TGCTGCCCGTGAGCAGCAGGTACAGCGACTCGGGTGTGGTGACCAAGATGTGAGGCGGTCGGCGAAGCATCGCCTGGCGCTCGCTGGCCGGCGTATCACCGGTCCGCAGGGCGGCCCGGATTTCCGGCAGCGTTGCTCCCGCCGCCTCCGCGTGCCCACGCAGTTCGACCAACGGCATTTCCAAATTGCGGCGTATGTCGTTGGACAGGGCCTTGAGCGGCGAGACGTACAGTACCTGAATCGCGTCGGTCACTTCGCCCGCGACGCCCTGCCGGAGCAACCGGTCGAGGCAGGCGAGAAACGCGGCCAGCGTCTTGCCCGAGCCGGTGGGGGCGGCGATCAGCGTGTGCCGGCCGGCGGCAATTTCCGGCCATCCCAGCCGTTGCGGCTCGGTCGGTTGACCAAAACGAGCGGCAAACCAGCCGGCGGTCAGGGGGTGGAAGAATTGAGTGGGCATTGTGGCGCCTGCGGCGATCCGTCGGGCTGCGCTCCGAGCGACTGTCGCCCGGACACAGATTCGATTCTCCGGTGGTCATCGTCGCCGGTCAATTACGCTCGTTTTCGGACAATTAGCGATCGTTGGACATGCCGCCATCTGTCGCTCTCGCGATTGGCGCGCAAAGTGCAGGATACTCCCCCTGGCCGGCCGCTGGCCATTCATGCGTTGCCGTGACGCTTCCGCACGTCCTAGACTAAGAGGTCGTGTCTTCTCCGGCTCATGCACGGTCTCTATCTCAGAGGAGTGTTGAAATGTGCGCGAACCATCCCACTACCCCGCGTCCAGCGAAGCTCAGTTCAATTGGTGGAGCAGTCGCCGCACTTGTTCAGTTGTGTGGCGTTATAGCCGGCGCGGGTGAGAAAGTTGAGTTGTCGGCGTGCCCTAAGGCCGTTCGGCAGACGGTCCGGGCGGAGGCGGCTCTCGGCCGCGTCGTCGACGTCGAGCCCTTGAAAATCGAAGGCAAGGCTGTGTTTGAAGTCGACTACGTGCTGGACGACCGCGAGTACGAGCTGCACGTGCGGCAAGATGGCGTGCTGTTGCACAAGATTCTCGACGATGACAACGAAGCCGACGAGTCGCAAGGCGTCCGGGACGAGGATTCGGATGGCGACGATGCGGAAGAAGGCAACAGTGACGAGAAAGAGGGTGACCAGAAAGAGGGCGACGAGCAAGGCAGTGATGACGAAGGTGATGATGACGGAGAAGATGAAGAGGAGTCGGGTACATCGAAAGTCGGCTGGCGTCTTGCCGACCTGCCCAAGTCGGTCGCCAAAACCCTCAAGCGCGAGTCGCGCGGCGGCGAGATCGAAGAAATCGAGCGCGAAATTGAAGACGGCCGAATCACCTACGAAGCGGAAGTGGAGTTCAAGGACGGCGACGACGAGCGGGTCTACGAAATAGAAATCGACGAACGCGGCGTGCTGCTGAGCAAGGCACTCACGTCCGACGAGGAAGATGAGGAGGACGACGATTAGTCGAACCGAACGGCCGCCGATTACGTCGATGTTCCCGGCCCGACGGTGGCCGACTGGCTGAGCGACGAACGCATGCCGCTGCGGCGGCCCCTGGTCGGGTGGCATCGATTGCCATCCGTGGCGACGATCGAACCAACGTCGGCGTCACGCCCGATCTGTCGGAAACGCGAGCACATGATCGATGTGGTCAACGCCCGCGAGCAGCATTAGCGCGCGGTCCAGCCCCAACGCAGCGCCGCAGCACGCCGGTAGTCCGGCGCGCATTGCGGAAAGCAGCCGACTTTCCTCGGGCAAGGTGGACTTGCCGTCAAACTCGCGAAGCGAGTTGTTCCGCCGACTTCGCTGCCGTAAGCTCTCCGGGTCCAACAGCTCGTGATAGCCGTTGGCCAGCTCCACGCCGCGGTAGTACAGCTCGAATCGCTCGGCCACTGCCGGCTGGCCCGCGACGCTGCGAACTTGGGCTAGCGCGGCTTGGCTGGGGGGATAATCGAAAAGAATCACCGGCCGCTCGCTGCCCAGTTGCGGCTCTACCGCGCCGGCCAGAATCAAGTCCAACCAGCCGTCGCGATCGTCGTCCGCCAGCGACGCAGGGGGCGCCAGGTTCAGCCGCTTGGCCGCGGCGGCCAGGATGGCGACCTCATCCACGAGCGGATCGACGTCCGCCGCTTGGCGAAACGCATCGCGATACGACAGCCGCTCGGCACCGGCGCCAAACAGTTCGCTGGCAAGGTCGGACAAAAGCTGCTGCCCGGCCTGGTAGTCGTCCCCCACGCGATACCACTCGACGATGGTGAACTCGGGATTGTGCCGCGGCCCCGCCTCGCCGGCGCGAAACGCCCGGGTGATTTGATAGATGCCGGTCGGCGCCTCGGGCGTTTGTGTGGCCAGGAGCCGCTTCATGCCGAACTCGGGCGAGGTCTGCAAGAACATTCGCCGCCCGCGGTTGGGTTCGCGCGGATCGATCGGCACGACGCAAACCAGCGGGTCGAGATGTCGATCGACCACCGTATCGGCCGACAGCAGGGGCGTTTCGACTTCGAGCAAACCTCGCGCCGCAAAGAACGCGCGAACCTGCGCCAAAAGCTCGGCCCGCCGACGGTTCGTGGACCACGAGGCCTGCGGCTGCCAGTCGTCGTAGGTCATGTCCGCCCTTCGCGCTCCTCTTGCCGCATGTGTCGCAGTCTATTCCTTGACGCGTTCCAGATACTCGCCCGTGCGGGTGTCCACGCGGATCGATTCGCCCATTTCCACAAACGCCGGGCACGTGATGTCGGCGCCCGTTTCAACACGGACCGGCTTGGTCAGGTTGGTGGCCGTGTTGCCGCGAACTGCTGGCTCGCAGTATTCGATCTTGAGCACCACATGATTGGGCGGCGTGACACTGATGGGGTTGTTGTTGAACAACACCATCGAGCAATTCATGCCATCCTTCAAATACTTCCAGGCGTCATCAAGCTGTCCCTTGGACAGCTCGTACTGTTCAAACGACGCGTTGTCCATGAAGAAGTAGCTGTCCTGCTGGCGATACAGGAATTGACAGTCGTTCTCGGTGATGTCGGCAGCGTCGATCGAGTCGCCGCTCTTATACGTCCGATCGAGCACCGTGCCGCGCACTAGATTTCTCAGGCGGCACTTGTACAAGGCCTGCCCCTTGCCCGGTTTGACAAAGTTGCACTCGATCATCAAAAACGGTTCGCCGTCAATTTGGACCTTGAGGCCCTTCTTGAACTCGCTGGTGTTGTAACTGGCCACGAAATGTCCTGCCTGGCTAAAAGGAATTCAAAGGGTATGCTGGCCCCGCGGGCAACGGCCTGCTGGCCTGCGCCTTGCCTGCCGGCAAAAAGCACGGGAGGATGGTGGGCGATCCTGGTGCGTCCGGGAGACGCACCGGCGTCGGGACGCAGCCCGGCGAGCGGGTGCTGGAGAACGGCCCTGTGTCTGCGACCGTTGGGTCAAGCATGAGCATTGTAACCAATCGCGGCCGGTCCGCTATCGCTATTGGCTACCGAACGCAGGTCCCTTGGCAGCAAGAGCTTAGGGAAGCGGTGCGCGATCCGGCCGAACTTGCCGAACTGCTGGAACTTCCGGCCGGGTGGCTGGCTTCAGCGCGGCGAGCCGCGGGCAACTTCGGGCTTTTCGCCCCGCGAGGACTATTGGCCCGCGTTTGCCCCGGCAACGTGAATGACCCGATCCTAAAGCAGATTGCGCCCCTCGATGCCGAGTGGTCGCCAGTTGAAGGTTTCGTGGCCGATCCTGTGGGAGACTTAGCGGCGCAGGCCGCCGCCGGGATGCTCCATAAGTATCACGGTCGGGCGCTCCTGGTCGTAACCGGGGCGTGTGCGGTCCATTGCCGCTACTGTTTTCGGAGACATTTTCCTTACGGCGACGCGCCGCACGGCCTGACCGCCTGGAAACCAGCCCTGGAGTCGATTGCGACCGACCCGACGCTGGAAGAAATCATCCTCAGCGGCGGCGATCCGCTGACGCTCGGCGACGGCTGGCTAGCCGGGCTGGCGCACCAGATCGCTGCGATTCCACACGTCCGCCGGCTGCGGGTGCATACTCGGTTGCCGATTGTGATTCCCCAGCGTGTGACCGACGAACTGCTGGCATGGCTGACGGGCACGCGGCTGACGCCGATTGTGGTGATTCACGCCAATCACGGCGCCGAGATCGACGAGCACGTCGCGGCAGCTCTGGGGCGACTGGTCGACTCGGGCGTGCCTGTTTTGAATCAGGCGGTGTTGCTGCGCGGCGTGAACGATTCTTGCGAGGCGCTGGAAGCGTTGTGCCGGCGGCTGGTCGACCTGCGCGTGATGCCGTACTATCTGCATCAACTCGACCGGGTGGCCGGCGCGGCGCACTTCGAAGTGCCACTGGAACGCGGCCGAGAGATCGTGGCCGAACTGCGGCGACGACTGCCGGGCTATGCCGTGCCGCAGTTCGTGACGGAAACCTCCGGCGCTGCTCACAAGACGCCACTGGCGTAGGCAAGTTGGCCTACCGAGCCTGGGCCAACCGGAACATTCGCAGGTAATCGACCGTGATGTTCATCGCCTCGTCGAGATAGAAGTTGCGTTCGATTTTTCGGCCGCCTGCGGCGTCCGACTCCTTGAGCGCTTCTTCCTCTTCCTTGTCGGCGTCTAGGCTCTTCCGCTCGGCCATGAACTTCTCTTCGTTGAGCGGCACCGTCTTGCGATCGCGCTGCTCGGTGTATTTCTCGATTTTCTTTAGCAATTTCTGAAAATCTTCGGACTTCTCAACGCGCTCTTTGGAAAGCGCCGCCAATTGTTGGAGCATGGTGCGGTCCAGTAGGTTGTCGCGCTGATATTCGGCGGCCGCCACCTGATCGAAGGGGACGGCGAAATCCAGGTCGGCCTCGCCATTGGGCAGATGCGTGGTGATGGCCGGCAACTCTAGGTCGGCCAACACGCCGCGGTTCTGGGTGCTGTCGCCATTGGGCCGATAGAACTGCTGCATGGTGATCTTCAGGGCGCCCATTTTGGGCGCGTTGGGGCCCCGGAACTGTTCCGCCCCCAAGTCACTGAGCGTCTGCACCGTTCCCTTGCCATGCGTGGCCCGGTCGCCGATGACCAGTCCCCGACCGTAGTCCTGAATCGCGCCGGCAAAAATCTCGCTGGCGCTGGCGCTGAGCTTGCTGATGAGCACCGTCAACGGGCCGTCCCAGTCGGTCCCCTTCTCCATGTCGTCATAGTGCTGCACCTCGCCGTCGAAGCCCTTCACCTGGACGATGGGGCCCTGGTCGATGAACAGCCCGGTCAGGTTGATCGCCTCGGTCAGTGATCCGCCGCCGTTTTGGCGAAGGTCCATAATCACCGCGTCCACGTTTTGCCCGCGGAACTCCTTGAGAATCTTCTTCACGTCCCGCGTGGTGCTCTTATAGTCGTCGCGGTGCCGCCGGGCCCCTTCCATGTCCATGTAGAAGCTGGGCAGGTCGATCACGCCGATTCGATACGGAGTGCCGTCGGGCTTCTCACCGGCGTCGAACACGGCACTATGTGCCTCACCGTCCTTGAGCTCGATGGCGTCGCGGACAATGTTGTAGGTGACCGGCGTCGTCTGCCCTTCGGGAATCACTTGCAGCCGCACGGTGGTGTTCCGCTTGCCGCGAATTCGTTTGACGACGTCGGACAGCTTCATGTCGACGACGTCTTCGAGTTCGCCGTTTTCGCCCTGGCCGACGCCGATTATCCGGTCTTCGGTCTTTAGGCGTCCGTCACGGTCGGCCGGCCCGCCGGGTACAACCTGCTTGACCACGGTGTAGCCGTCCTCCGATTGCAGCGCCGCCCCGATCCCCTCAAGTTGCAGCCGCATGACAATGTCGAAGTTTTCCAGCGTCGAGGGAGACATATACGACGTATGTGGGTCGTAGGCCATGGTGACGCTCGTCAGGAACATCTCCAGTAGCTCGTCGCGGTCGGTTTGCTTCATCCGCTTGGCGAAGCTCACATAACGGCGCGAGAGCTTTTCGCGGGCTTCTTCGAGCGTTTTGCCGTCGGCCATTTGCACCAGCAAATCGAACTTGATTCGCTTGCGCCACAAGTCTTCCGCCTCGGCCGTGGTCTTGGCGTACTGTGTCGCGTCGGGGTCGCGAACCATTTCCTCGTCGACCGAAAAATCGTGCTCGGCCTGGAGCAATTTGTCGGCCAAGGCGACCTTCTCATCGATCCGCTGCAAGAGCCCCTTAAAAATGTAGTAGGCGAACTTCACGTCCCCCTTGCGGACCATGTCGTCGAGCTGCGTCTTCCGTTCCACGAACAGGTCGTAATCCGATTGGTAAAAGTACAGCTTCATCGGGTCCAGGGCCTTGAGAAACAACTGCAAGGCCCGCTCCGAAATCTCGTCGTCGAGCGGGTGTCGGCTGAGGTGGTTGGTCGGAAGCTTGCTGGTGATGGCCAGCGTTATCAGGTTGTCGGCCGCGGTGGGCTCAGTGATCTCCGCCCGCGAGACGCAAACCATCCCCAGGATCGCGCCCAGCACTATCGAACCGATCCCGAACCGAGAACGCTTGTTGGCCAGCTTCATAAGATCAACCTTCCTAGTCGCCCAAAGGGAGCGGTGAGCGAACCAATGGTCGTTCCAGACCATCACAAGCCCAATCACCGCAACGAGTTACCGCATAGTATCGAATCTCTTAGGGGGGGGCAATACGTTGTTCCGCCGGATAACCCCGCCAAATCCCCCGTATCAGCCGTGCATTTCCATCTTTCACGCGGGCCGTCATTTGGCAAATCGGCGCCAGCCTGCTCCAGCCACGATAGGTTTCTCTCCAGCCGGCTATGAGGGTTCAGGCGAAGGGGGTGTTGCATCGTCGGCGCTTGGCCAAAACCCTGGGGGGTTGATTCGCCGTTTTACCGCCGCCATACGCGGTTCGCCCCTTCGCCAACCTCTGGGAACAACTCCACGGCCGCAAAACGCCGCTCCCGGGATTGCAATGTGGGCGAAAACCGGCAAAATAGCAGGTTCGCCTGCCGGCCAGATTCACCCCCTTGAGTTCTGTTGCCGCAGGGGGGCTATTTCCTGCGGCCCGGGCGGCCAGGCCACAACCCGGTACGGCCCATAGGCAGCGAATTTGTCGACCCAAAAGGTTGCCTTGTTCGGCCGGGAGCAGGTCTAGACCAGCCTTTTTGGCAGCCCGCTAAACGGCCGCCCGAAGTCGAGACAATCAGAGCAATGACAGCCCGATGTTGGTTCGCGCAAGGCGTGCGCAGGATGCAGTTCCAGCGTCGGCCACGACCGAGCTAAGCGGAAAAACCAATCTGTAGCGGAAGAAATTGAGGAGTTCGATGGCGGAAGTCTTGAATACGAAATCGCGCGATCTGCACGGCACTCGCCATACTCGCCGCCTGCGGCGGCAGGGCTTGGTGCCAGCCGTGCTCTACGGCCACGGACAAGAGGTCGTTTCGCTGGCGGTTTCTCACGAAGAGATTGAGGCGGCCATGCGGCATGGCAGCCGGCTGGTCGAACTCCGTGGCGTGGCGAACGACACCGCCTTGATCCGCGAGGTGCAGTGGGATCCGTTGGGAACCGATGTGCTTCACTTGGATTTTGCCCGCGTATCGGCCGACGAGCGCATCGAAGTCACCGTACCGGTCGAAATTCGCGGCGAGGCGCCTGGTCTGAAGGAAGGGGGCATCATTCAGCAACCGATACACGAAATCGATATCGAGTGCCCGGCGATCGCCATTCCCGACAAGCTGCAAATCAGCGTCAATTCGCTGAAGGTGGGCCAGGAGTTGTTGGTTAAGGACCTCAAAGTCCCCGAGGGGGTCAAGGTGCTCACCGACCAGGACGAAGTCGTCGTGCAATGCGTGCTGCCGGCC
>CAYWTU010000101.1:7827-9627 GCA_964461275.1 uncultured Pirellulales bacterium
ACGCCACCGAAGGCGCCGAACCAGAACTGATTGGCCGCAAGGCCGCCGACGAGGAGGGCGAAGAAGAGGAGTAGCCACGGGAATTTCGCTTGCGTGTGGGGCGTCGGCCCTTCGGCTGCGGCAGCGCGGCGAGATAACGCCGGTACGACGGATGCAACGGCATGAAACTGGTGGTCGGCTTGGGCAATCCGGGACGCAAGTACGAAGGGACACGACACAACGCCGGCTACATGACGTTGGACTTCTTGGCCAAGAAACATGGCGCCGGGCGTCCCAAGTCGGCATTCCAGGGTGAGACCAACGAGATCAGCTTGCACGGGGAGCGAATCCTGCTGTTGTGGCCACAAACGTTCATGAACCGCAGCGGTACGAGCGTGGTGCAGGCCCGAGACTTTTACAAACTATCGAACGCAGAGTTGCTGCTGATAAGCGACGACCTTAATCTGCCGTTGGGGCGATTACGGGTCCGGATGGCAGGCTCAGCGGGAGGACAAAACGGACTGAAGGACGTGATACGCTGCCTGGGAACGGAGGAGTTCGCCCGACTTCGCGTGGGAGTTGGGCCGGTGCCCTCGGGTTGGAATCCAGCGGATTTCGTGCTGGGAAAGTTCGCCGCCGCGGAGAAAATCGAGATTGAAATTGCCGTCGTCAAGGCGGCCGAAGCGGTCGAATGCTGGGCGGCCCAGGGAACGGCCGCCTGCATGAACCGATTCAACGCCGGAGAAAAGCCTGATAAGCCCGACAAGCCCGATAAGACAGAAAAGACAGAAAAGACAGAAAAGACATCAAACCCACGTACCGCACGCCACAAACCAGCGTCACCGCCCAGAGATTCACCGCCCTACAAATCACCGCGAAACGACGAGGAGTAATCGCTTGGCTGTTCATACTTACGAAGGCATGTTCATTTTGGATTCGAACCGCTACGCGCGCGATCCGGGCGGGTTGGCCAATCACATCAAGCAGATCTTGGAAAACCATGGCGCGACGATCAACGTCAGCCGGCTATGGGAAGAGCGCCGCTTGGCCTACCCCATTGGCGGGCAGCGCAAGGGGACCTACTGGCTGGCTTATTTCCAGTCGGAGGCGGCACAGATCGCCAAGCTCGAGCGCGAATGTCAGTTGAGCGAGAACGTGCTCCGTGCGTTGTTTTTGAAAATCGATCCGCGGATCGCCGAGCAACTCATTGCCCACGCCTCAGGCGTTCAGCCGGCGGAGGCCAAGCAAACCGACGCCAAGCCGGAGGCTAAATCGGCAGCCACAGAGCCGGCGGAGGCTGGCGCCTAAGGGCTAGTCCCGCCTTTGCTCATTCGCCCTAACCGAGGAGTTTCGCACCATGGCCAGCTACAACCGCGTGATCCTGATGGGCAACCTGACCCGCGATCCGGAACTGCGCTACACGCCCAACCAAACCGCGGTGAGCGACGTGGGGCTGGCGGTCAACGACCGGCGCAAAGGCAACGACGGCCAATGGATTGAAGAGACGACATTTGTCGACGTGACGCTGTGGGGCCGCACGGCAGAGGTGGCCAGCGAGTATCTCAGCAAGGGCTCGCCGGTGCTGATCGAAGGCCGGCTCAAGCTCGATAGCTGGGAAAACAAGGAGGGCGAGAAGCGCTCGAAGCTGCACGTTGTTTGCGAGCGGATGCAGATGCTGGGGAGCAAGGGTGGCAGTGGTAGTGGAGGCGGTGGCGGCGGAAGGGCCAGCGTTGGCTCCGACTCAAGTCGCGGTCGCCGCAGCGAGCCGGCCAACTCCGGCAGCTACGGCGACGACAGCGGCGGCGGAGACGAAGATATCCC
>CAYWTU010000102.1:0-9626 GCA_964461275.1 uncultured Pirellulales bacterium
CATCCGCGAAGGCGGCCGGACCGTCGGCGCGGGCGTGATCACGGAAGTTGTCGAGTGAACCAAGGCGGGAATGGAGCAATCCGTCCCCGCCGATTTGATCGAAGTACCCGAACTACCGAATCTTCAGGCCCGCAAACGCCTCAGCGGTCAACAGCATTCTCATTGCTTCGGCGAAACTGCCGACGAGTCGCACAAAGGTCACGCAGGCTTCGGTCGGGGTACAGGCGGTCCCCAGAGAGTTATTCGCATCGAGGCGGCTTCCACCGGGGCGCCGCTGGTTGCTGATCGCATTCCGCTTTCGTAGGATAATTGCACTCAGTAGACAACTTCCGGGCCGGTGAAAATCAGCACAGTAAACCATTGGCGCGACACCTTTTTCCCGCTAGGGGCTCACTATGAGAATTGGCCCGTGTGGTTCGTTGGTTGTTGTGCTGACGGTGCTCATCGCCGTTGCGAGTCGGTTGTCCGCCGCCGATGTGCTGATTGCGGAAGGCGAGCAGTTCAAGCCCCTCGACGAGAAGGGTTGGAAAGTCATCCATCAAAACGATAGTTACGCCAGTCACACCTATGGCGGCGCGTGGTCGACGCATGGAGGCTTGCTAGGCGCGCCGGCGGACAGTGTCGATTCCGTCGCTTCGCAAACGCTGACCGTCGCTGCCGCCGGCCAGTACCGAGTTTGGAGCAAGTACCAGGCGCCTCCCTATTTCCACTACCTCCACAAGATCGAATTGCTGCAAGGTGGAAAGGTCGTGTTCTCGCACGTCTATGGCAAAGGGGGCACGGAAAGGCTCTGGAGCTTCAGCGGAGAAAGCGACGAACTGTGGTGGCCGTGGGGCGTCGACCACGACGCGGCCGAGGCGCCGAAGACATTAGTGCAGCTCGAGGCCGGTCCCGTCGAGGTGCGCGTGACGGCGGTCGCCAACGCGCGACCCGCCGGCGATCGGTTCGTCGATTTCATCGTCCTGACGACCAACCCGGCCGACGCGTATCAAGGCTTCAAGCCATTCGGCGTGGGCAGCCCATTCACGCTGGAAGCCCTCGCGGCGACGAAGCTGTATGCGCGGTTTCAAAACAATTCGAACGCGGCGGCCAGGCTGTCCGTCAGTCGAGCCGGTCATTACCAGCCGAACTACGGCGGCGCGAACGCTCAGTTTCCGGACGCCCCGGTCGCTTCGGGTCAATGGAGTCCGTGGTTCAACATCGGGCCGTTCTGCCGGCTCGTCCACGATGAAGGGCTGACGGTGTCGCTCGCCGGAGCAGCGACGATTCCGTTTCAAGTTGCGCGCGGCTCAACGGGACAGGATGTCGTCGGCGACTTGCAGGTGGCGAGCGGAGAAGTCGTCGTCGTGCCGATCGACGTGACCTGGAACAAGGCCGCGAAAGTGAAATCCAGCCGCCAACACGCGGCGGACATCGTCGCGATGTCAAAGTCATGGCGCAAGGCGAATGGCGGTAAGAAGCCGAAGGAACTGCTGTTCTTCGGGGCGTTCGAGGGCAAGGAGCCGTGGGTTCACGAATTGAAACATTCGCTCGGGTACAACACCCATCTGCCGGACGGTTTTGAGAAGTCTGCGTGGCGGGGCTACCACAACCATGTCTTCGGCCCGGATGCGATTCGCAAATTCGCCGCGACCGTGACCGACAAGTCGACGCAGCGGTTCATCAGCTTCGGCGACGAAATCGGACTCGGGACGATCAACTTCAACGACCCGGCCAACTTGGCGAAATTCCGCGGTTGGCTGAAGGCTCGCGGCGAGACCGCGGCCACACTCGGCCTGAATCCCGATCAGGCCACGCTCGTCCAGCAGGGCGATCCGCGGTTGGTCTGGTTCTCGAATCTGTTCAACGAGGAGGAGCGATTCGGCGTGTTCCGCGAGAGCACCGCCGCGGCTCGCGAGGCGTTCGGTCCGCAGATGCTCACCGGAGCGAACTACTCGCCGCATCATCTGGCGTTGTGCTACGGCCCGGTCTTTCAGTGGGTCGACATCTTCAAGCACAACGGCATGAGCATGTTCTGGGCGGAGGATTACATCTTCAGCGTGCCTGAGGCCCCGCAAGCGATGTCGTGGATGCTGGCCCAGGCCCGCTGCGGCGTGAAATACAACCAGCAGCCGATTCACATGTACATCATGCCGCACTCGCCGGGGCAGATCCCGCCGCTCGTGCGGACCGACACGCTCGCCACGATCGGCTACGGCGGCCGGCACATCGACAGCTTCTGGGTCGCTCCGGAGGAACGGTTCACGGAGAACTACGTGGCGTGGGGCTGCAACGACATGTTCCAGACAATCCACGATTCGATCTATGACACGGCCGAGGCGGAATCGCTGGCCGTCGGCGGCAAGTTGCGGCCGGCTCGGGTTGCGTTTGTGATCGGCAAGGCGACGGACTTCAACGAATCGCGGTTGCAATTGCCGAAGTCGCAAGACCCGCTGGCCCATCGCTGCCGCAACGCCCCGGCGATGCTGAACCAAATTCTCTGCCGCAAGGACCAGCAGATGCTGTACCTGGCTTTGCTGCACGCTCAACATCGGGTCGACTTGATCACCGAAGACGACATCGTGGACCGCGACGAACTTAAGCAATTCGATGTCGTGTACTTCGCCGGCGAATGGGTCGACCAACGAATCGTGCCGAAGCTCGACGCCTGGGTGCAAGCCGGCGGCGTGCTCTACGCGACCGCGGGGCTCGGCCACCTCAATCAGTTCGGCCAGCCGGAATCGTCGATGCTTAAGCTGCTCGGCCTGAAATCGGCGACCACGACAAAGAATGCGATCATCATCCGCACGCTGCTCGAACTGCCGTTGCTGCCGCCGATCGACACACTGACGCTCGACGGCCAGAAACTTCCAGCGATCGGCATGCGGCAGCAACTCGTGCCGGACCAAGCGAAGGTGCTTGGCACGTGGACCGATGGCAGTGCCGCCGTAACGGTCCGCGAGCATGGCAAGGGCAAGGCGTTCGCCGTCGGGACCTTGGCCGGCAACACGTACATGAAGACGGGCGTCAGACCGCAACCGTGGCCGCGTGGCGGACGGAAACAGGTTTACAATCCCGTCCCGACCGACGCCGTCGCGACAAAGCTCGTGCGGCTCGGCCTTGAAGCCCGAACGGTGGAGCAATCGGCGGTCGCTTCCGATCCGCAAGTCGAAGCCGTCGTGATGGATCATCCCAAGGGGACGCTGGTCACGGTTCTGAATTGGAGCAGTGCTCCGATCAACGGCCTGACGCTGCACGTCCGCGTGCCGACGGCTCCTAGTTCGGTTCGTTCCGTGCGGCAGCAGAAGTCGATTCCGGTGGAATTCGCCAGCGGCGTGGCGACGATTTCACTGAATCTCAACGAATCGGATTACCTGTTGCTGATGAAGTAAACAAGCCCGGCGGCAACAACGCCGCTGGCAAGTTCGACCAAGGCCCGTCCGACTGCCGGCCGGACTTGCAGACCAAGAGTGCGCGTCGTTCAGGATAGGTTTGGTTGCCGACACGCGGAAACGATCGTGGATCCATGAGTTATTGCAATACAAAGAGACAGCCGCTTCGGGTAGCGATCCTTCTTGCTGATCAGATGGCTTGCGTCGTGCCGCTGTTACTTGCCTTTCTTCTCGCGCCGCTCGCAGCGCGTGCCGACGACGGCGTGTTCGTCCGTTTCCAGGTGCCCGAGCCTGCTGGGCAGGAATGGAAACTCAAACTGGGCGGATTCATTCACAAGGATCCGTGGTATCTGCCGGCGTCCTCGGCCACGGCGCCGGCGGGCGGTTGGAGCGAATGGATCGATGTGAAGACCTGGTGCGGCGCGAAGTTGCACGGGCGGCTGAACCGCGCCGGCGGCGTGGCCGAGCTGCCGAATGTGACCGTGGATTTTCCCCATGCCGACGGGGCAATCTCGGCGGGAAAGAAACGCCTGCTGGTCCAACTCGCCACCGCGCCGGACGAGAAGTCCGTAGTGAAACGTCTCGACGAGTCGTTCACCGGTTCGAAAACGAGCTTTCTCGTTTCGCCCAATCTCAAGCAGGACGCCGAATCGCTGGAGACCGCGTCCGAAGGGACGCAGCGGCGGCTCCGCTGGGCGCGCGAAGCCACCGGGGGAAAACGCACGTCGCCCACGCAGTTGTGGCTGCAAACTTCTTTCTGGGCTCCACAGCGGGACGAACTCAACGCGCTCGAAGGAGAGACGCTCGGGCTGCTCGGTTTCAACATGGTTGGAAATCTGCCGAGTGGCATCGATCCGAAATGGGGACTCATGCCGTCGGCCGGACATGCCGGGGTGGAGCTATTCGGCCCGGCGCTCACCCGCGAAGACATCGCCAAGCAGGCGGAACTCGCGGCGAAAAAGGCGAAGAAACAGGTGCGGCCGTCGCTTTTCAATTTCAGCGACGAGATCGCTTGTCGGCCGCCCATCGGCGCCGACGCGAAAGCCCTCGCCCACTTCCGCGCGTGGCTAAAAGAGAAGCGTCTGCCGCCGGCGGATTTCGGCGTGGCGTCGCTCGACGAGGTCGTGCCGATCGAATCTCCACCGGCGCTGCGAGAGCGTCAAGCGAAAGACCGGCGAGCCGCGAACCGCACCTTCTACTGGACCACGCGGTTTCGCTGGGACGCGGCCACCCAGCGGCTCAAATGGGCCAATGAGGAGTTTCACAAGCATGCCCCGGACACCGTGCTCACCTCCAGTCTCGTCGCCGACCATCCGTTCTTCGGCGTCTCGGGTATGGGGATGGGCATGGACAGGGAGAGCACCACGTGGGGCGGCTGGCCGTTGACGCTCGACTGGTTCAGCATGGCCAGCGAGCGAGTGCTGGACGTGGCGGCGATCGAGGATTGGCTGGGACTGCAATACATGTTCGGCCCGAATGCGACGTGGGACGGCTTTCAACTTATCGGCTGGCAAGCGGCCATCTTCCGCAGCGGCAGCCGCGGCGAGATGCCGATCATGACCTGGATCACGCCAAGCGATGAACGCAACTTCCGTCTTAAGTCCGCGTCCGCACTCTGTCAGGGCTCGAAGCACTTCTTCTTCTGGACCTACGGCCCGACGGCCACCAGCACGGAGAACTACTGGAGCGACAACCGCAGCGCCTACGACGGCATCGCGATCCTGTCGCGGCAGCTCGCCGCGTCCGAGCACATCCTCGCGCCGGGCAAGCTCCGGCCGACGCGCGTGGCCCTGCTCTACACGCTCGCCTCGGACTTGTGGCAGCAGTTTGGTTACGTCACGCAATCGGAACGGCGACTGACGTATTTCTCGCTCCTCCACGATCAATTCGGCGTGGACCTGATCACGGAGACGGACGTCGAACAAGGCCGACTGAGCGACTACGCCGCGCTCTACATTTGCGACCCAAACGTCCCGGCCGCGACCTGCGGAAAGATTCGCGATTGGGTGCGGGAAGGCGGTCGGCTCTACGCCAGCGCCGGCGCCGCCAGCCGTGATGAATTCGATGAGCTGTCACCCGGTTTGAGCGACGTCCTCGGCATCGCCCCCGTCGCGGAAGTCGCGCCGCAGAAGGCCCGCTACGACCGGCGCGGCGCGCTCAACAGCCTGCCTTGGCTGGACCAGATCACGCTCGCGTCGGGCGGCGGCTTTGGAGCTCTCGGCCTGAAGGCCACACTCGCGCCGCAGGGCGGGAAGGTAACCGGCACGTTCAGCAACGGCTCGCCAGCCGTGGTGGAACACACCTTTGGCAAAGGCCGATCGCTTTACGTTGCGACCTGCCCCGCCGTCTCCTATGCGAAGGACGCAAAGATTGTCTCGGACGACCTGAAGGAGAAATGGCCGGCCATTCAACGCAGCTTCATCAATACCCAGGCCCATGCCGCGGCCCAACCCGCGGTAAAACTATCCTCGCCGGTAGTTGAGGCGGGCGTTTACGACAGCCAGCAGGGGACCGCCCTGGTGCTCGGCAATTTCACTTACGAACCGCTTCCAGCCCTTTCGGTATCGCTCGATGTGAAAGCCAAGCCGCGCACCGTGAAATCCAGCACGACGGGTAAATCGCTCCCATTTTCGGCCACGCCAGGCAACGGCGATTGGCCCTGGAAAGTAGACTTTGTACTGCCGCTGGGTCACAGCGAAATCGTGCTCGTGGAACCGTAGCTCGGCCGAGCCGAAATTCAACTGTGATGCCAAAAAACCTTTTCGCCGATCTCCCGACTGACCTGCCCGCCGAGCTTCTCACGACGCTCCTCACCGTCGGCGACGTGCGGATTGATCGGATCGTGTCCCACGGCCATGCTTCGCCCGATGGATTTTGGTACGATCAAGACCAGCACGAATGGGTCGTGGTGTTGAAGGGAGCGGCGAGGCTCAGGTTCGAGGACGAGATCATCGAAATGAAGCCCGGCGACTTCGTGAACATCCCCGCCCATAAACGGCACCGGGTTGATTGGACGACGCCCGACGAGCGGACCGTATGGCTGGCGGTGTTTTATGGGGAGCGAAAATGAGCAGAACGATTGTTCAAGTCGTGGAGGGCGACCTGCTCGATCAGGATGTCGACGTGATCGTCAACGCCTGGAACCGCAACATTATCCCGTGGTGGTTGCTGCTGCCTCAAGGTGTTTCTGGGGCAATTAAGCGGCGAGGCGGCACCGGCCCTTTCAAGGAACTCCGTAAGCACGGTGCAATTCCGCTAGGCGGTGCGGTGCTGACATCCACTGGCAATTTGCCATTCAAGGGGATCATTCACGTTGCAGGAATCAACATGTTGTGGCGTGCATCAGAACGTTCGATCAGGGACTCCGTGAGGAACGCCGTGGGGTTGGCCCACGAGAAGGGCTTCCTTTCGATAGCCTTTCCGTTGATCGGAGCAGGTTCCGGCGGCTTCGATCAGGATAAGGCAAAGTCGCTGTTGCTCGATGAGCTGAGCAACGTCGATGTCCCGATGAATGTGAAAGTCGTGCTCTTCAAGCCGGCCAAGAAATGAGACCGGTGCCGACGCCGATCGTTTTTTATCGTTTAATCTCCAAGCCCCAGTCCTTGCCAACGAAATCGGGCACGACGTCAAAGCACGCCCGTCCGTCGGCCCATTGGATCGTCTCTTTCCGTTTTGCCAACTCCGTGCAAAGGCGGCTCGGATGCGGCATGATCCCAACTCGGCCCAGGTCCAGGCGGTCGGAATCCCAGCAGGTCTGAATCGTAATGTCGGGATGGGTTCGCTCGTGCGTGTGACCGCAGCAAGCTCGATGCAACAAAATGAATTCGTCGTCGGGAAGGTCGAAAAGACGACCGCGAAGTTTCACGGCGAACTCCGCGCCACGTTCTCCGTGGTTGGGGTCGATCCCTTCATTGATTCGCCGTGAATCATGGAATACGGCGAACAAGCGAACAATTTCGATCCTTGCTCCCGTTGCCTGACTCAACCGCAGTCCGTTTTCCAAGACCCTGGCCCAATGCAACACGCCGTGAATTCCGTCCAACGGCAAGGCATATTCCTTGAGGATCGCCTGAACGATCGGGCGGAGGTCCGCATGAGAAGTCGAAGACATGACAGTTGGGCCCTGGTTTTTCAGCCGTTTCGACTTCGATTCTACCGAGGCGCAATTGAAATTGCTAGAATGTTGGACCTTTTAGTCTCATTGATCTTCGTGTTGAAATGCGAACCTCAATAAGACCAACAGTCGCCAATTAAATCACATTGAATCGGGGAGGTAAAAGCCCGATGCCCAAGCATCCCATCCGCATCAAGCCCGGCGAGACGATCGATCTCGAATTGACCGAGTCCGAACGCTCGCTGCTTCTGAACGAACCTGTTTTCGCTGAAGTCGAAGACCTCATTCGCAGTTCGCCGCCGGGAGAGCCGATCAAGATCACTTTGCCCGAGCTTGATTTCTTGTGCGACTGTGTTGGAGCGGCGGCAAGTGATTTCAAAAAAAAGAAGACACAGAAAAAGATTCTCGACGGCATCGATCGTAAATGCTCCGCGCTGGCAGAGGGCTTCACCGATGGCGGGGCGCCGTCCATGATGGGGCCTGGCGGGGCACTGTCATTGGACGGGCCGGACGACAAACTAAACGCGAAGTTCATGGCCGAGCAAATGGCGAAACTTAGAGACTGGCTCGACGACACAGAGGAGTGTGCAAGGGAGTGGCGGATTACGACCAAGCCCGTTAAAGACTTTTGGCTTGCTCCGGCGCAACGGGACGTCCTGTTACAGCTTCCCGAATGTCCTTGGCTCCTTCGCAGGCAGGCGAAAAAGAAGAATCCCACGTTCACCGTGTTGGAGCTGTTGGATAGCATGAGGGCCCTTGTCCTACAAATGCCGCGGTTGACGGCGCAGCTCCAAATGGCGGCCCTCCTTGTCGCGAAGCATCTGGCGGAGCGATTGTTCGACGGGATGTCGGGCTACGTCGAGGCGATCGAGAAGAAGGCTGAGGCGGAGGAGCGAGGCGAAGTACCGCGTCCCAAGACAGATACCGTCTATCAATTCACCATCGTGCTCGTCGAAAGCGATCCTCCGATTTGGCGACGAATTCAGGTGATCGATTGCACGCTCGACAAACTGCACGAACACATTCAAATGGCGATGGGCTGGACGAATTCCCATTTGCATCAATTCAGGATCGAGAAACAAATCTACGCGGATCCCGGCATGATGGAGGGGAGCTTCATGGATTTCGAGATGGAGGACTCGACCCACACGTTGCTCAGCGAGGTGATGATCCCGCAGGGCAAGAAGAAAATGAAATTTCAATACGAATACGACTTCTGAGATACTTGGCTGCATGAAGTGCTGTTCGAGGGTTGTTCGCCCATCAACCCGAAGGCGAAATATCCATTGTGCTTGGAGGGTGAAGGCGCCTGTCCGCCGGAGGACTGCGGGGGCATCTGGGGCTACGCGGACCTTTTGGATGCACTAGACGACAAGACGCACGAGCGTCACCCGCAAGCTCGGGCGTGGCTCGGCCGATCGTATAATCCTGAGAAATTTAGCGCCAAGGCGGCAACGAAGGAAATGCAGCGAGGTTTTACGGACGATCAGGACATAGAGTAAAAATCGTGGCAAAGAAATCCGCAACAGCGAACCCGCTCCTGGGCCGTTGGCGAATTATCTTGACGGACCGCCGCCCGAAATGGCCAAATGTCTCATTCCGCCACCACATACCCCCTGCATGGGTGTAGTGGATTGCCGAGAGGGTCGGACCTCGGGGCAAGGCCGCCCGATCGTGAAATCGACCTGGTGGCCGTCTCCGCCGCGACCTGTCCAAATTCTCGCATTTGTTGCGAAAAATTTCGTTGCGGAGGCCGCAGTTCTGTGTAAAGTGAATGATAGGCCGTCATATCGACATATTTTATTATCAATATGCGTTTATGGGTCGGCGGCTGAAGTCGGGGCGCGTCTTCACATTTATCCTTGTCGTGGAGTAGCTAATGCGTCTCTTCAAAAACTGTTCTTCTCTCTCCCGCTGGGCGACCTCGCTTTTGGTCCTCCTGGCCGCGGCACGGTCCGCGCAGGCGACGTTGCTCGTCTACGAGCCATTCAATTACAACACCGGCACCACCTCCGGCAGCGGCAAACTCTTATCCGGACAGGCCGGCGGCACCGGCATGACGGGAAGCTGGTCCATCACGGGCAGCACCGGCACCGTCGGCCCGACCGTCTATCTGCAAGGCACCTCGTCCAACGTCAATA
>CAYWTU010000103.1:0-9617 GCA_964461275.1 uncultured Pirellulales bacterium
ATCGCCGACGGGCTCAGCCATACGTTCGCCGTGGGCGAGGGGGCAGGCGGACCGCTGTGGCCGGTGGCCGCCTGCGATCAGAACAGCGTTCCTCAAGGAACGCCGCGAGGCGGCGTGGGCGACAACAGCACAGCCGATATGAACCTGGGCTGCACGCCGCAATGTGTCGACTCGTCGAACAACCGGGTCGACTGCACGTCGAATACCGCCATTCGCGTACTGCCCGCCTATCAGTTCTGGCCCATGACCCCCAACGTCGACTTTTCGGCGGTGCTGGGAGGAAATATTGCCGTCTGCTCGCCGTTCGCCAGTACGCTTGACCCTCTCAACAAGAAGGGGCCCACCGGGCGCGCCGTGGTGGTGCATACGTTGGCCATGGGCCTGTTGCCAGGCCACAACGAGATGTTCGGCAATTGTCGCCCCAGTTACGACTGGGATACCGCCGCTGGCATTCACACCGGAACCGGCGTACATCGCACCAGCAATTTTCGGTCGGATCACCGCGGCGGCGGCAACTTCCTGTTTGCCGATGGGTCGGTCCATTTCATCGCCGATACTGCCGACCTGATGACGTATCGCGCCATGTCAACCATCGGCGGCCAGGAGGCGGGCCTCCAGAACCTGGGCAACTGATTGACTAGGTTAAATGCAGAGTCGAGCATCGGAGCGGCGCATGGAGGCATCGCGGGCGGTCCATGAGCGGCGCAGGCACGGCCTTGCCTCAACGTGCGATCGCCTCGGCAGCTTCGCCCGGCGGCATTCCGCTCGCCTCTTTCGGGCTTGGCGCAACGACCGCTATCCACTGGCCGCCGAGCGTACTTGGCAGTGGCTAACGGCGGTGGCCACGCACGCGGGATTGCCTGCCCACGACCCTTCAGGCGACCCGTGTCCCGGCACGACGGCACTGGCGATCCGCTGCGCCGCCGACTACGGCCGGCGCCGTCCATTGATGGATTGGGTCCCCTGGCTTCTGGACACTCAATTGCCTTCGGGCGCCGTTCCCGACAGTCTGCTCCGGCGTCCCTCGCGATTCAACACCGTGCAGGCGGCGTTGGCCTGGCGTCGAGCGGAGGGCTGTCTGCGAGTTTTGCCGGACGGCCGCGCGCAAACGCTGGTTAAGCAGTGCGAGGCTGCTGTTTCGCGCGCCACGAGTTGGCTGGTGGGGAGCTCGTTCGGCCCTGGTTTTCTGAAAGTACCGTCAACGTTCACTGTCCCGTCGCAGTCGCTCATCGAACAGGCGGCGTTTGCTCAATCGCTGTCGGAGTACTGCCGTCATTTGCGCTGGCCGTCCGCGCAGTCGCTGGGCGGCGGCGATTTGCTCGGACTGATCGAAAATCGCACGGCAGCCCACTGGGCGGCCGAGGCGCTGCTGGACCAGGGACGCTTGGACGACGCTCGACGCTTGGCAACGCTTGCCGAGAGCCACCTCGGACCCACGTCGGTTCTTCGACCAACTCGCGCGCCGACGCACGACTTGGCCCACCTGGCGACGGTTTTGTTTCGACTGGGTGAGTCCGACCGGGCCAGCCGGCGATTGCGGGCTGCTCTCCGGCGCCAGCACTCGAACGGCGAGTTCCCGCGCGACGGCACGGACAGGTTTCAGCGCAGCGACCGTCGACCGAGCGTGTTGGCGGCGCTGCACGTCTTGCGGGCTCTGCAAGCGCAGGTGCAGGCGGAGTTCGCCGGCGCGGCGCCCCGCGTCGAGACCACCGCCGACGAACATTCCGACTTGTCCCGCTGCATCCGCCGGTGGGCGATGACGATTCCGGCCGGCGTGGCGGCTGAAATCGGCTGCGGCCGCGGTCGCTGGTTCGAAATTCTGACAACCGCCTCCTCAGGTCACGTGGAATGGCTGGCCATCGATTCCGCGCCGCAGCTATGCTTCGGCGTCGAGCGGGCCGCGGCGATTGTCGCGGGCAGCGCGTGTGACCTGCCGATGCCGACCGGTAGCTTGCAAGCGGTACTGGCGGTCGAAGTGTTGGAGCACGCGCTTGATCCGCAGCAGGCTTTAGCCGAACTGTGCCGTGTTCTCCGGCCGGGTGGGCGGCTGCTGGTTGTCGATAAGCCGCTGTCCCGACAGGCGCTGTCGTACTGCCAGCCGTGGGAACGCTGGTTCGATCCAGCCGAACTGACGCGTTGGTTGGCGCCGTACTGCCACGAGGTGCATTGCGAACCGCTGTTCGACTTCCCTCACACAGTTCGACGCCGCTGGGCGGGCCATGAAGCGCCAACGATGCTCGCCTGGCACGCGGTCCGCGGCGACGCGGCTAGCGCCGTTTCCCAACCGTCCTTCCACCGGGCGGCGTGAGCGACTCTTTCGCTCATGGAGTGGGCATAAGCTGCGTCCTCTAGCCACCGCGCACCAATCTACGAGCCGGGGTGATGTGCCGACGGCGCTCGATCGAATTCGCCCGCCGGTGCGCCAGAAGTCGAGGGTGTGGCAGCGCTTGGGGCCGTCTGTTGAGGTAGTCCGGATCTAAGTGGCGTCAAACTGATCAACCATCCACCTAATAGAGGGTCAGATGAAGCTGGCCAAACGACGCGGGAGGCCACGTTTCCTGTCGGGGAGAATCAGTCACCGCAGTCGATCGCAAAAAAGCGGACAAAAATTCGCCACGCGCTTGATGCGGGGAGAAGTGGGCATGAGTAAGATCGTGGTTAGTCTAGGTCCGTATCGGGTCCGGGCACAATTCGATAGAGAGAAAGGCGTCGCTGCAAATCGATCGGCTTGCAGCTTCGCAATGCTGGCCCTCGATGCGCAGCGGCGTATGGGCAGTGACCGTCTATTTCGCTGGGCAGAAAAGTCGTCCGCCCGAGAAGATTCCCCCAGGTTTCCGCAGATTGCCGAATCCTATTCGCAAAATCCATGAATCTCCCATCAAATAGAGAGGCACGGTCATGATGATCGCGCACGAAGATCGGCTCGACATCGTTTTGGCGGTCCCCTTTCAACCATTGACGGCCTACGCCGTCGACCCGATGTACCGCAGCACATTGGGCGCCCACATGGGCATTCGCATTGGTCAGGCGACCGCCGAATTCGAGCAGTTTCTGGGGCGGCCGCTGACATTGCAACATTGGAGCGACAACGCGCTGGTGCAAGAAGGGATTCCGCAGATTCTCACTTCGGCCCATCGCTCGCTGACCGCGGTCAGCCTGGCGACCTGCCTGGACCGGGCGGGCCTGAACTGGTCGATCATCGATCCGGGCGTCAAAGAACTGGGCTATTACCGCAAGTGTTTGGAGAAGCTCCGCGCTCGGCGGCCGCGCATCGTTGGCATTTCGACCACGTTTGCCATGAGCGGGCCGTGGCTGCAAGCGTTCTGCGCGCTGGTGCGCCGCATTCTACCCGAGAGCATGCTGATCGTTGGCGGCTCGTATTACATCACCAGCACGCACGAGTTTCTCTCTCTCGACGCCGACGTATTCTTCATTGGCGAAGGCGAGGAGCGGCTGCCCGAGTTGGTGCGCGCCGTGCGCGAGGGGCGTTCGCTGGACCACATCCCTGGCTTGTACCTGCGCGATGAAGCCGGCAAGCTCCGCACTACCGGCCGCGCTAAAGCGCTCGACCTGAACGCCGTGGAGCCGGTCAATTGGAAGCTAGCTGAACGCGTCGAGCCGTATGCCGACTTGGAAAATGAAGCCTCTTACTACTACGTCGAGACGCAGCGCGGCTGCAAATTCCGCTGCACGTTCTGCACGTATCACACAATGGCGTCGCACGAGGAGATGAGCGTCGAAACCGCCGTCGACGCGATTTTGCGGCCGGGCATCTTCAAACGCGGCTATACGTTTTTGGTGGACGCCACCGCCACGTTCCCCCGCGAGCGTTGGATGGACATCATGCGCGAGCTGGCCGACCGCGGCGGTTCGCCCCACCCGATGATGGCGTTCGCTCGCGTCACCGACATCAACGAAGAAGTGGCCGAGCTGATGGCCCGTGCGGGCGTGCACGAGGTGTTCGTCGGCCAGGAAAGCGGCGATCAGCGGATGCTCAACCACATGAAGAAAGGTACCAAAGTCGAGCACGTGGCCCCCGCGGTGCAGGCGTTGGGCAAGTACGGCATCGGCGCGCAGTTCTGTTTCATTCACGGCTTCCCGGGCGAGAATCTCGAGTCGCTGCGCAACACGCGGCACATGTTGGCGACGATGAACGCCGACCGCCCCGACAAACCGGTCGTGTACACGTACATTCTGAGCCCGTTCCATTCGTTCGACTTCGCGCCGGTGGCGCAGAAACTTGTGCAATTGCAAGGCGTGCAGCACCCCGTCGGCTACGGCTCGGGAGACCTGTCGCCGTTGCGGGCGAGCGAGGAAGTGCTCAACACGGTGATGCAAATGAGCCGCATCCCGCACGCGCCGGTCTGTTCGTTCCTGTTCGACGGCCAGGCGCACTTCCTGTTCACGGTTTGCAACGGTCCGCGCCGTTACGACGTTTTCCGCTGGCTCAAGGCGCTCGAGCGCGGCGTGGCGATCTTCTTGGAGAAGCAGCTTGAAGGTAAATCGCCCGACATGACGGAACTGCGAAAAGTGCGCGACGCGGTGTTGAAAGACTCGCAAAGTCGTTCGGCCATCCGCACGGCAATGTTCCGCTTTGCCGCGGGCATCCGCGCTCAGCAGGCGGGGCGACTGCGCAAGGCGTGGGCCGCCGAGACGCCGGATCGACCCCATTCGATGACGCGCGCTTTCATGGGCCTAACGGCGTATACCGATTTCGGCCGGGTTGGCGACGCGATTCGCGGCTATCGCACGGCCCGCTATCCGACGCACGACCTCAAATACCAGACGCCCGACGAAAACGTGCCGGCGCTCTCCAACCAGATGATCGAGGCGCACATGCACTCCAAGCCGGCGCCGGCGGTCGTGCAACTGGAACCGCTGGGCGAGTTGGCGGCGCCGCCACCGCAGGCGAGTGCTCCCTAGGTTGGCTCTGCCGCGGCGCACGCGTGACGGGCGGATATCCACCCGGCTGGAAATCCCGGTCAGACTCCGTAAAATCTGACCACCGCGGGGCCCTGACCTCAACTCCGCGTTGGCGATGTGCAGTAGCTTCGGCGACGCTTCACTCGTTTTCGTTACGCGCGCCCCGTTTCCGCCACCTTTGTTCAAGAGGCCGCCAAACAACCGGAAAACGGCCGGCCAGCGTCCGGAGTTTTCAGCGCATTGGACCGGTTGTTTGTCGGACTCCCAGTTTATTCCCGGAGCTCTGCCATGCCGCGCCGCGTCAGTTCCATTGCACCCGCCTGGTGGGATTACACCACGCTCGATGAACAGCTCTTGCGCGACGTGGCAGCGCTTACGGCCGAGCAAGTGTTGGGGTTGTCCCGGCCCGGCTTTCGCGTCGTCGGCTACGACACCTTGGAAGACTTTTACCTGGCCGAGGCGCTGGAATACATCAACGCCTGGCGGCAATCGACGCCGGACAACCCGGTCGGCGTGTGCGGACCCATCGGTCCGACCGAGCAGTTGCCGCTAGTGGCCCGACTAGTGAACGAATTGGGGTTGGACATTCGCGCCGGGCATTTCTGGGGCATGGACGAGTGGTTTATTAACGGTCGCGAGGCGCCGCTGGACCATCCGTTGTCGTTCGAGAAGGCCGACCGCGATTTGTGTTTCCATCGCATCAGCCCGAAGCTGCGGATGCCGGACGAGCAGTTGCACTTTCCCAAGGCTGACCTGCGGCCGTTCGTGGAAAGCTGGCAGGGCGTGCGATGCGCGGTGATGCAAGGCGGACAAGGCGAAGTGAAGCACTGGGCGTTCAACGACCCCTTGCCGCGGACCGGCGCCTGGGTCGATGCGCCCCCGCCGTCGTCGGAATATCGCAAGTTGGGGACGCGCGTCGTCGATTTGCATCCCATGACGCTGATTCAAAACGCCCGCACCAGCGGCGGAGGCAACGTGGCGGGCGTGCCTACTCAGGCGATTACTGTCGGGCCCATCGAAACCTGGCTGGCGGAAAAAGTCAGCATCTGGCACGCCGGCACACACGACAACCCCTTCGGTCAGCGGCTGACGGCGCTGATGATTTCCAAGAAAATCGTCGATACCGCCGTGCCTATGTCGCTCTTGGCCGAGCACCCCAACGTGCAATTCAATTTTTACCGGCCGGGCATCGGCAGTTGCCAGGCGGAGATGCATTGAGCGCATGGGGGGATGATCGAAACAATGCATGGTGGCGACAATTCACTCCTCCGGGATCGCCTCCAGACAGACTAGCCGGTCTTTGCCGCGGACGTAGAGCAATCCGTGCGACAATACCGGCGCCGCCCAGGCCGGGTATTCCAGCAATCGCCGCGGACCGATGCCGGGCACGTCTCCCGCCCCGTCCTGGCCGTCGGCCGGCTTGTCGGCCTCTTTCAAGATCGCCGTTGAAACAACCTCCAGCTTCTCTGGGTTGGCTTTGAACAGGAGAAGCTCTCCGTATTCGAATAGGCCGATGAAGTGCCCGTCAACGTACAGCAGCGAGCCGCGGCCCAAGCCTGGCTGGCTCCAGCGCACCTTGCCGGTGGACCACTCGATGCACCGCAGCTCCGCATTGGCCGTGTGACGACCGCTTGAGGCGTACACGAAACCGTCCACCGCTACGGGCGTATTCCAATGGGTTTGCAGCGACTTGTCGCGCTGCTTGGGGTCGTCGGCCCAAACGACGTCGCAGCCGCCCGGCCGCACCCGCAATAGCGACGCCCCTGGTCCATAAGTCTCGCTGATGAGCACTTCATTGCCGACCAGCACCGGGTTGCTGGCGTTCACGCTCTCCAGTATCGCGGCCCGCCATGGATAGTGAAATTCAATCCGGCCGCTCGTCGGCTCCAAACCTAGCAGTCCGCCGCGGGCGAATACGAAACACCAGCGACGCCCGTCGATGGTGGCCGGCAGGGGGCAGGCGTAGCTGGCCAACTCGTCACTCGAACTCCAGCGAACCTTGCCGGTCAACTTGTCCAAGGCCACCACACCGCTTCCGTTGCCCTCCAGCTTGCCAAACGGCACTCGATCGCTTTCGGGCGGGCTGCCGCCAACCTGTAGGATTAGCAGCTCGCCCTCCACGATGGGAGTGCTGCCGACGCCGAAAAAATTCTGAATCACGCCGAACTCTCGGGCCGTGTCGAGGTTCCAAACTTCACGCCCGTTGTCGGCGCGCACGCAATGCAGCATTCCTTCGGCGCCAAAGACGTACACCCGATCGTCGTCCACCACGGGACAGCACCGCGGGCCGTTCTCGTAGCCGTAGTTATCTTCATATCGCGTCGGGTAGGCGAACCGCCAGATTTGCTTGCCGGTTTCGCTGTGCAAGCAGACCAGTTCCGCTTCGTCGTCGTGACGATCAAACAGGAACAACCGCCCGCGACTGACGGTCGGCGCCCCGTATCCGGTTCCCAGGGGCCATGTCCACATCACCCGCGGGCCGTGCGACGGCCAAGGAACGGCCAGTCCTTTTTCGGCCGATTTGCTGTCGTAGGTTGGCCCCAAGAAGCACGGCCAATCGTGGCCTTGCTTGCGCGTGCCGAGATCAGGTGGTGGTTCGGCAGCGGACACGCCCGCAATGCCCATCAGGCAGCACCATAAAGCGGCCGTCGCTTTGGATCCGAGCACTGGGCGATCCTTGCGCAGGGGAAATGCCGACGTCGATAAGCCCAGTGCGCCACTCATCTACGGCGGCGACTGTACGTACAACGGCAGGTGTCGGTAGTACACCTCCAAAACATAAATCGATAGACACGTCACGTACAGCCGTCCGGCGTGATAACCCCAGCGGTCGGGCTCGGGCGTCAGCGGGCTCCAACTTCCGGCGTTCTTTCCGCCGCGCTCTTGGTGACCGGTCAGCAGATCGCGGACGAGCGGATTCCATTTCTCCCAAGCCGGTCCGCCCAAGTGGTGCATGACCTGCGTGGCGTAGTACCAGTAGTAGACGTTCCGCTCCTTCCACCGTGGCAGGTTGTCGCCGGTGAGGAGCCATTCGATGCCGGCGGCCATTCGCGGGTCGTCGCGTTTCCAACCCAGATATTGCCGACACAACAGCGCCTCGGCGGTCATGGTTTCGGTGGGCGCCAAGCCAGGTTGATAACAGTATTTGCTTCCCCCGTCGTCCGCGGCCTTGTCCAAGAACTCGGTTACGCGGTAGAGCTTGTCTTGCGGCACATCGAGACCCGCCATCCGGGCGCTTTGCAGACCCATGACGATCCAGCCCGTCACCGAGACGTCGCTTTCGACCCCAGGCGTATAGCGCCAGCCGCCGGTGTCGCTCTGCGAATCCAGGCAAAACTGAACCGCCCGCTGCGCACGTTCGCGCAAGGCTGGGTCTTTGGTCAGGGCATACAACTCGCAAACCGCAATGGTGGCCTGCCCTTGCGTGTAGAACCACTGCGTTTGTTTGCCGGTTTGAAAGAAGTTGCCGTGCGGGTCTTGTTGTGTGAGCAGGAATTCCAACCCCTTGGCCACTTGCGGCTTGAAGCTGCCTGCCTGGTGTGTGTGGCCGGCGCCTTGAAACGCGAGCATGGCCATCGCCGTGGCGGCGGTGAAATTTTCCGATGCCGCGCCGTCCGGGTACGGTCCGACAAGGCTCCACGATCCGTCGGGCCGCTGTTGACGCGCCAGCCACTTGAGTCCTGCCAACACGGCGGCCTCGCTTTGGGCGTTGCCGCCAAACGCCGCCAGGAGTTGCTGCCGCGAACCTTCCTGTCGACCGTCCAGCGACATGCCAATTTGCGCGGCCGAAAGCGGCGTAACCGGCACGGCGCCCAGCGGATTGACTGCTAGCTCGGGCGGCGTGGCGAACGGGTCGTCGACGGGCGGCAACTCGTCGAGCGTGATCATCTGCTCGTCGCCCGCGGCGGCGCCGGCGGCGACCATCAGTGGTTGCTCATCCAATTGCTGGCCGGCCGCCTGAATCAACTCAGCCTCCAGTTCGATGGTTCGGTCGGGCCGACGCGCCACCCAGACTAGCGCCAGCAGCAAGACGATTCCCAAGTGCACGGCCGCGCTGAGCAGCCAAGGCGGTGCATTTTCGAGCCACACAAGTGCCGGAGGAAGCCGCGGGTGCTCTTGACCATCCGCTGAGAACGGCGCGACTTCGACTTGCACTGGCGGCGTGGCGGACAACGCGCCGTGCGGTGGTTCGTTTGCCATGGGAGGCGGCGTGGGGGGCATTCCCTCCGACCAGCGCCGGCCCGCATCGGACGCGCAGGCGCGCGGCGCTATAGCGGGGGGATCGGCCCCAAGCGGTACGGGATGGATGTCTGAGGTTGCCATCGATTGCGGTTCCGCCCCCAGGCCAGGTCGTCAACGCCCCTTGTCCTATTCTAAGGCCCCGACCAACCGCCACCACATAATTGCGGACCCGCCCGCGTCGGCCACGCTCAGACAGCGCCGCACGGCGTCTTGCCAGGCCGTTTGTTCCGGTTTTAGCGACCGGCTGACCAAAAACTTATGGCCAAAGTGTGGTCGCTGCCCCCTCGACTCGCCGCTGAATTTCGGTAAAATGCGAACAGACGAGTCACGCCCTACGTTGCGAACGCCAATTTCCAAAAACGGAATCGGCCCTCAATCATCCGCGGCGGCCCGTTCAATGGCGCGGGGTGGAGCAGCCCGGTAGCTCGCGAGGCTCATAACCTCGAGGTCGC
>CAYWTU010000104.1:0-9589 GCA_964461275.1 uncultured Pirellulales bacterium
GGCGAAATCATGCCCGCCTCGGCGTATGCCAATGTGTTGTCGGGCAGCAGGACCAGGTTGACGCCCCCCGCCAGCGCCACGTCGGCTTCGCCTGCGTGCAGGCTTTGGCAAGCCGCATGAACCGCCACCAACGACGACGAGCAAGCGGTATCGAGCGTCAGGCTTGGGCCGCGCCAATTGAAGCGATACGAAACGCGGTTGGCGATCATTGTCGGCACGTTGCCCGGGCCGAAGTGTGCCAGGCGCTGCGCGCCGGCCCGGTCAAGATACCGCGCATAGTCGCCGGTCGTGGCGCCGACGAACACACCTGTCTTGACTTGAGCGAGCGCCGCCGGCGTGTAACCGGCCGATTCGACGGCCTGCCAGGCGATCTCCAAAAACAGCCGCTGCTGCGGGTCCATCATGCGGGCCTCGGCCGGTGAAACGCCGAACAGCGCTGCGTCAAAACCGTCCACCTGTTCAATAAAACCGCCGCGATATACCGCGCCGCGCTGCGCATCCGTCAGCTCACCCTGCTGCGCCACCAGTCGATCGAACCAGGCCCGCCGATCTTCTGGTAGTTGGCCAACCGTTGTGCGACCGTTCCGCAATACGTCCCAAAACCCTCCCACACTGGCGGCGCCCGGAAAGCGACACGCTAGCCCGACGATGGCGATGCCGCGGGTCGGCGACGGCAACGCGACCCCGCGATAAGCGGCCTGGGCCGTCGCCGGCTCAGGGGATTCGTCGGCCGCGGGCCATGCCTCTGCCGAGGGTCGCCTCAGCAAGTCGACGGCCGCGAGATGTTCGTTGCACAGGCAATCGGCCAACTGCCGCACCGTGGGAAAGGTGTACAACAAGACCGGCTCGATCTCCTGGCCAAGCGCCCGCGACATCGCCTGGCTGGTGCGAACCGCCAGGATCGAGTCGAGCCCCAACTGATGAAAATTCGCGTCCAACTCGATGGCGGCCGGCGACGATTCGAGAACCGCGGCCAGTTGTCGCTTGATCCAGTCTCGGGCGAATTCGACCGGCGTTTGCGGACCCGCTTCGTCCGCCACGGCGTCGGTGGCTACTGATGGTTCGACCGAAGCTGGCGTTGCCACGGGTTCCATGGCAAGTGGCCGCGGTTTGGGTGGGTCCAACAGCCAGTAGCTTTTTCGCTGAAACGGATACGTCGGCAAGGCGACGCGTCGACAGAACTGCTCGAACTGGGCGCCCCAATCGACCGTGCCGCCTTGCACCCATCGCTTCGCCGCGGGGTCGAGGGAGTCATCGTCGCTCGTCGCCGACGGCGGCAACAAATCGGCGCCGCTCCCCGCTGCGCCTTGATACACCCCAGAGGGTGCTTCTCCCGCCAGCCAAGATACAATCCGCTCGCGGGCCTGGGTTCTGTCGTTTGCCACGACCGCCAAACGATGGTCCATCACCGTGCGGCCCATCGCGGCGGTGAAGCAAATGTCGCGCCAACTTGCGTTCGTGCCTTCGCCCAGCCAGGCAACATAACGCCGCGCCAGTTCGGCAAGCGCGATCGCGCTGCGGGCCGATATGAGTAGCGCGCGCGGCGCCGTGCGCAAGGGCGATTCGCCCGCCGGCGCTGGCGGAGGCGTATGGGCCTCCAGCACGACGTGTGCGTTCGCCCCGCCGAACCCAAACGCGCTCACGCCGGCGCGCCGCGGTCCGCCGTCCGTGGACCATGCGCGGTTGCGATCGACGACAAAAAACGGCGAGACTTCGAAATTCATGAACCGATTGGGCAGCTCGAAGTTCAGCGACGGCGGCAGTTGGCCGCGCTCGAGCGACAGGCAAACTTTGATCAGTCCGGCGATGCCGGCCGCCGCCTCCAGGTGGCCGATGTTCGTCTTGACCGAACCAATGGCGCAACGCTGTGGGCGACCGGCAAACGCCCGTTCGAGCGCCGCCAGTTCTATCCCGTCCCCCAACGCCGTCCCCGTGCCGTGCGCTTCCACATAGCCGACACTGACCGGATCAACCCCCGCCGCCGCGTACGCCTGCTCCAGCAGCGCCGTCTGCGCGGGACCGCTCGGCGCGGTCAGCCCCGCCGTGTGCCCGTCTTGATTCACGGCGCTCGATTTGATCACCGCCAGGATGGGATCGCCGTCGGCCAGGGCTCGCGCCAGCGGCTTGAGCACGACCACGCCCGCCCCTTCGCCGCGGACGTATCCGTCGGCTCGCTGGTCGAACGTCTTGCAACGGCCGTCGGGGGCCAACATGCCGGCCCGCGCGAAGTTGACGAATTGCTTCGGTTCCAACAGCACGTTCGCCCCGCCCGCGATGGCCAGCGAACATTCGCCGCTTCTCAGGCTCTGCAGCGCCAGATGCACCGCCACCAGCGACGACGAACAGGCGGTGTCGACCGCCAGGCTGGGCCCCTTGAGGTTCAAACAGTACGAAATCCGGTTGGGGGCCATCGACAGATAATTGCCCGACGCCAGAAAACCGTCGGGCACGACTGGTTGATCGAGCGCTCGGTACTGGTACTCGCTCTGGCTCAATCCTAGAAAAACGCCCGTCGCGCTGTTGGCTAGGTCTTCTCCCGCCCGGCCCGCCGATTCCAAGGCCGTCCAACACAATTCCAACAACAATCGCTGCTGCGGGTCCATCCAGCGGGCCTCGCGCGGCGAGATGCCAAAGAATTCCGCGTCGAACTCGTCGAGCCGTGCCAACAGGCCGGCCCAGTGTCGAGGCCGCACGTCGACGGGCGATTCTTCTCCCGGCAGCGCCAGTTCGTCGGGCTTGAATCGGGTAGACGGAATCTCGTCGACGCTGTTTACTCCCTGGCAAAGGTTGCGCCAGAACTGCTCGACGTCGTCGGCCCCAGGGACGCGACAGGCCATGCCGATGACGGCCACATCTTGATCCTCAGGTGACTCGGCCGGCGCAACGGTCGGCGACGCCGGCTCCAATGCCTTCGGGCTGACGGGCGCCTTCGGGCTGACTGGCGCCGTCGGGCTGACTGGCGCCATCGCCTCGGCGGGCGGCTGCGCAAGTTGCTCGGCCAACGCGACTAGCGTCGGGTAGTCGAAGAGCCAGGTGGGGGGAATGTCACGGCCAAAATCGATCGACAGTCGTGCCGCCAGCGCCACGGCCGCGGCCGAGTCGAGCCCGGCATGGGTGAAACCTTGCCGGCGGTTCAGCGACCCGGCCGCAGGTCCCAAGACCTCGACCATCATCCTTCGTAAACGCAATTCAACTTCGAGTTGCTGCAGGGTGGGCTCATTCTCGCCGCGTGTAGGCCAGGCACGCTCGGCACGACAGGGATTCGCCGCCTCGGCCGCAACTTGAGCCAACCGCTCGCCAATGACGGCGCTGTGCCAACGAGCGACCGTCGCCAGGCGGCCATGTAGGAACTCTTGCGCGCACTGGCGACGCTGAATTTTGCCGCTGGTAGTCTTCCAAATGGTCTGCGGCGCCAAGAGCGCCACGGCCGCCACCTCGATCGAGTGCTGCGAGGCAACCGATTGCCGGATGGCCGAGATCGCCTCGGCAAGTTCGTCGGGCGAGGCGTCGGCCGACGCCTCTTGGACAATCACCAGCCGTTCTTGGTCGTCGGCTTCGATGGCAACCGCCGCCCCGCACCCCGGTCGAAGCTGGGTGTGGCAGCCGTCGACCGTCTGCTCGATGTCCTGCGGATAGTAGTTCTGGCCTTGGACGATGATCAGGTCCTTGATCCGCCCGATGACGAATAGGTCGCCATCGACCACGCCGCCCAAGTCGCCGGTGCGCAAGTAAGGCCCCGTCCCATCGGCCAGCTCTGCTGCGAAAGTGGCCGCCGTTTCCTCGGGCCGCTGCCAATAGCCTTGGGCCACGCTGGGTCCGCGAAGCCAGATTTCTCCACACGCCTCCGCTTCGGTCGGCAAACGCGTTTCGGGGTCGACAATCAGCAGTTCGTCGAGCACGGCCGGCCCGCTGCCAACGAGTTCCTGAATAGGCTCCGGATCGCGCCCTGGGACCAGTCGCTGCCGCTGGAGCGCGTCGAGCGAAAAATGGATGCCAAGCGGCCCGCGCTGGCCGGCGGCGCGTCCGGCGGTGACGATCAGCGTTCCCTCGGCCAGACCATACGCCGGCGCAGCGGCACTGGGGTCGAAGCCGCTAGGGCCAAAGGCCGCGGCGAACCGTTCCAGCGTGGCGGCGCGCACCGGCTCGCTGGCGTTGCCCGCCACGCGCCACGAGCGCAAGTCGAGTTGGGCTCGCTCGGACTCGGTCACCTTGCGGACACAAAGGTCGTAACCAAAATTGGGCGCCAGACTGCTCGTTCCACGATAACGTGTGATGGCTTCCAACCACCGCGCGGGCCGGGCGACGAACGCCTGCGGCGACATGAACACGTCGCTGCCCCCCAGCCAGCAGGCGTGCAGCATCTGGCCAATCAGCCCCATGTCGTGAAACAGCGGCAACCAAGAGACGATGCGAGTCGCCCCGTCGTGGCCGAAGCCGCGCTGCATCACGCGCTGGTTGTGAATCAAGTTGGCGTGGCTGACGACGACGCCCTTGGGCGTGGCGGTGCTGCCCGACGTGTATTGCAAGAATGCCGTATCACGGCCGGCCATGGCCGGATCGCGCCACCGCGACGCCAGCGCGTCGGGCACGGCGTCGACCGCCTTCCACGGCAACTTGCTCAACCCGGCCAAGTCGTCGCGCGCCGCGCGGACCTGCGCCAGCAAGGCTTCGCTGGTGAGCACCACCTGCGGCTGACAGTCGGCCGCAATGGCCTCCAGCCGCCGCAGGTCGCGCTGGGCCAACGGCCCGTGCAGCCGTGGCGTATGCGCGGTGACGGCCACGGCGCCCGCGTACAGGCAGCCGAAAAAACCGCTCACGTATTCCAGTCCGCTGGGCATGACCAACAGCGCCCGCGAACCGATCGGTAGATGGCGCTGTAAGAACGCCGCCACTGCTCGTGCCCGAAGGTCGGTCTGGGAGTAGGTCAGCCGAGCTTCGCTGCGCTCGCCGTCGGTCAGAAAGACGTAGGCCAGGTCGTCCCCGTGCAACTCGGCGCGCGCTCTGAGCACGTCAACAAACGTCGACCAGTCGTCGCGCGGCACATGTGTCGAACCGGACATGAGAGGGCCCATTGCGGATGCGGTCCACCGGCGTTCCCGGGGGAATGAACCGCCATCGTCGTTGGCGCGCACCAAGAGCGCGGCCAACCTTCCATCCTAATCCGAAACCCCGGGCGGCAAAACGACTTATAGGCTGCTAAACAACCTGACAACCGCCCCCTAACTCCTGTTGAATCCAGCGAATCGAGCAGCTTGTTTGATGGGCTCTTAAATCGTCGCCGGCGTCGTCCCAAACGGACACAGAACTGCTCAGGTTCCCTCCGCCCCCTGAGCCTTCTTGACCAGCGCCGTGGTCGAGTAATTGCCGTGCATGCCCAACAGCGCCACCTGGCCGCCGTAGCTCGTGACAATTTCGTGCCCCACTACCTCTTCGGCACGATACTGGGCCGCCTTGGCCAACACGTCGGGCCGCACCTGCTCGACCAGCGGGGCCACGCTGGAGTCGTCGAAGACGATCACGTAATCGACGGCGGTCAAGGCCGCCAGCATTTGCGCTCGGCCGACTTCGTCGATCACCGGCCGCGTGGGGCCCTTGAGCGCCCGCACGCTGCCGTCGCTGTTGAGCCCCACCACCAGGCAATCGCCCAGTCGCCGCGCCTCGGCCAGCGATTGCACGTGCCCGGGGTGCAACAGGTCAAAGCAGCCATTGGTCATCACAATGCGCTGCCCGGCCTGCCGGCGCCTCGCGAGATGTTGTTGTAGCTCGGCCAGGCTGATGATCTTGTCCTCGGCTGCGCCGCCGCCAGACTGCAACTCAGCCAACAGCTCGGCCCGCGTTAGCGGCGTCACGCCCAAGCGCTCGACCTCCAATCCGCCGGCCAGGTTGGCCAGCTCCAGAATTTGCGGATAATCCAATCCGCCCGCCAATGCAAAACCGATCGCACTGATCGCCATGTCGCCGGCGCCGGTGATGTCATAGACCTGGCGCGCGCGGACCGGGAACAAACCTTTAGCGCCGCATTGCGAGGCGTAGGCCATCCCGTCGCGGTCGAGCGTTACGATGGCCGCCTCGACGCCAAAATCGAGGAGTTTTCGCGCCGCGTCCAAGCCTTCGGCGGTTGAGCGTATCGTCGTTCCCAACGCTAAACCGGCCTCGAGGCGATTGGGCGTGATGCAGGCACAGCCCGCGTACTTGCGATAGTCGGCGCCGGGCACCGGGTCGGCGATCACGCGGACGCCCAATCGCTTGGCGGCTTCGATCAGGCGGGGCGCCACGTCGCCGCCACAGGCGCCCTTGTTGTAGTCGCTGATGATCGCCACTTGGCAGCCGGGCAATTGCGCCAGCGCCGATTGCAAAAGGGCTTCGGTTTGAGCCGGCGGGACGGGGCCGTCTTCTTCCCGGTCGACTCGCATCATTTGCTGGGCATGGCGCGTTTGGGCCAAGCCCAGGAACCGTTGTTTGACCGTGGTGGGTCGGCCGGGAACGACTTGCAACGCCGCGTCGATCCCCAACCGCTGCACCATTTCCGCAACCAACGCCGCCTCGGCGTCGTCGCCGATGACGGCGGCCAAAACGGGACGGCAATCGAGCGCGGAAAGCATCGACGCCACGCTGCCGGCGCCCCCTAACCGGTCTTCCTGGCGCACCACGCGGAGCAACGGAATCGGCGCCTCGGGGCTGATTCGGTTGACGTTTCCCCACAGGTAGCGGTCCAGAATCACGTCGCCAAACACGAGCATCCGCGGACGCAGAGGCGAGCGAAGCAACGAGACAAGCGGTGCGGACATGGCGAGGCGAACCCGACTTTCCGTGGGAGGATCGCTCCTATTTTCAGTGCAGCTATTATAACAGACGCGGCGTTGGGCTTTGAAAGCGGCCTGCCCATCGGCCCCTTGCCGCGCTTGCCGCTGGATCGCCCGCATGAAACCGTTTCGGCTCGCCCTGGTGTTTTACGTCATCGTATTGTACCCGCTGTGGTACATTTCGTACCGCCGCTACGACCTCTCTTGGGCCCCGCCCGACTCGGCGCACTACATCGATCTGGCGGAGCACCTGGGCGACCGCCGCCCCCCGCCGCCCCATGCGGACGGCAAGCTGCCGATCTACGCCCAACGGCCGCTCTGCTACCGCGTCCTTTCTCCCTTGTTGGTGCAAGGGCTGCGCCACACCGGCCTGCACCGCGTTTATGATCCAGGAACCTACGCCGATTTTGCGCAGGATAAGCAGGCCCAGGTTCCCGGCGCCGCGGCCGATGTGGATCCCACGTCGTATCGGCTGACTGTCTACTATTACACCCTGCTCAACTATTTCGCGTTGGCATGGGCGGCGGCCGTGTGGTTCGTGTATGCGCAGCAGGCGTGGCGGCTCTCGGCGCCATGGGCGCTGTGTGGAGGGTTGGCCTACCTGGCCACGTTTTACAACGTCGTTCAATCGATCCTGCCCCACAGCGACGCCGGAGCGCATTTGTTGATCATGTGGATGCTCCTAGTCTACGAGCGCCGCAAGCCGTGGAGCTTCGTCGCGTTGTCGCTGGCGGCGGTGCTGCAGAAGGAGACGGTCCTGCTGGTTTTGGGGTTGTACCTAGTGTTGGAGTTGCTTCGCGGCCGACGTTGGGCTCTGACCTACCTGGCGGCGCTCGTGCCGGCATTGGCCGCGTATAAGGCGATAACCTGGTGCTGGCCCGCGGTTGGCAAGGAGCAGTTCGACGCGGGCTGGCAGTGGTTATGGAACCTGGCGCACATTTTCCAACCCAGCCAGTACACCTTTAGCTTCGTGCTGCGGCACTTCGTTGGCAACCTTCCGTTGTTCGCTGCGCTGGCAGGGCACGTCTATCTTGGCGCCCAACGCCGCCACGTAGCATTCCCCCTGGTTTTGCTGCTGTTGTTTCCCGCCTTGTACGCGGTGTGCATGGCGCTGACCGTCAACGTTGGCCGGGTCATGTCGCTGGGCGCCGGTGTGTACATGGTCTATGCGATGCTTGTCTTGCAGGAGCTGTTGCGGACGCCGAAGGACGAATAGGCGTCGATTCACGGGCAGGCAATGCCCACGCAGTCCGCGGTTGGCGCCGGCGTGCGCATGGCATGTGAACCCTATCTGTGGATTTCGTGTCTCCGCGGTTCGCACGGCCCGAAATGGCGGCGGCAACGCGCCCTGTTTATCTGGGGCCCCATTTCTCCATTCTGAAGCGTAAGTGGTAGGCCCCTGCCGGGACGCCCCTCGGGCGGCTAAAATGATCGGTCGGGGCGGGCCATCGGCCGCCGGTTGGACCTGCTCACCGCGAACGTTACTTGTGCCTACGGTTTCTCCATGAACGCTCCATCCAACGGCCCACGCACGCTGCTCGACAAAATCTGGGATGCCCACGTGGTGCGGGACGAGCCGGGCAAACAAGCGATTCTGTACATCGATCTGCACCTGGTCCACGAAGTGACCAGCGCCCAAGCGTTCGAGGGACTGCGTTTGGCGGGGCGCCAGGTTCGCCGGCCCGGCCGAACCATTGCCACGCCCGACCACAACATTCCCACCACCGACCGCAGCCTGCCGATCGCCGATCCAATTTCCAAGCAACAGATCGACACGCTGCGCAACAACTGCCGCGAATTCGGCGTGCGGATCTACGACCTGGACGACGCCCAACAGGGAATCGTCCACGTCATCGGCCCAGAACTGGGTTACACCCAGCCGGGCATGACCATCGTCTGCGGCGACAGCCACACCGCAACCCACGGCGCGTTCGGCGCGCTGGCGTTCGGCATCGGCACCAGCGAGGTGGAGCACGTCCTGGCCACCCAAACGCTGTTGCAATCCAAGCCCAAGAACTTTGAGCTGCGGGTCGACGGTCAGCGAGCCCCGGGCGTCACCGCTAAAGACATCATCTTGTATTTGATTGGCCAGATTGGCGCCGACGGCGGCACCGGGTTTTGCATCGAGTACACCGGCGCCGCGATCCGCGCGCTCAGCATGGAAGAGCGGATGACGGTCTGCAACATGTCGATCGAAGCGGGAGCCCGGGCGGGCATGATCGCCCCCGACGAGACAACGTTCCGATATCTCCAGGGCCGCGAGTTCGCGCCGAGGAATTATGATGCCGCGGTGGCGCGGTGGCGCTTGCTTCCCACGGACCCCGGCGCCCAATACGACCGCGTGGAGGTCTATCAGGCGGCCGATGTCGCCCCCCAAATCACCTGGGGCACCAACCCAGGTCAGGTCGCGCCGGTGACGGCCAAAGTGCCCGACCCCGGCCAGTTCGCCACCGACGACGAGCGCAAGACCGCGGCGCAAGCGCTGGAGTACATGGCATTGAAGCCCGGAACGCCGCTGGTCGACGTGCCGATTGAGCGCGTGTTTATCGGCAGTTGCACGAACAGCCGGATCGAAGACCTGCGGGCGGCGGCGGCCGTGGCCAAAGGTTACCACGTGTCCAGCCGCGTGCACGCCATGGTCGTGCCGGGCAGTGGACAGGTGAAGGCCCAAGCGGAATCGGAAGGGCTCGACCGCGTGTTTCGCGACGCCGGATTCGAATGGCGCGAAGCGGGCTGCAGCATGTGCCTGGGCATGAATCCCGACATCTTGCAGCCGGGCCAGCGCT
>CAYWTU010000105.1:0-9509 GCA_964461275.1 uncultured Pirellulales bacterium
AGCCCAACAGCGCTCGCCTGGCGGCGCCTGGTCCGACGACGCGTCCGAAACGGTGATTCGCAGCTCGCTAGAGACGGCGGCGTATGACGAGGCGCTGGTGCTCGCCGACGCCTACGACCAATCGTTCGACAACGCGGCCGGGCGACATCGGGTGGCGCGGATGCGGGCGCAGGCGTTGATTGCGCTCAAGCAGTTCGACACCGCCGCAACGGTTTTGGAAACGGTGTTGGCCCAGGCCCGTGCGCCGCTGGACAGCGACGCGGCCCGCGACGGCGACCCCTTGGCCGAACCGCACGCCGAGACGCCATTGGACCTGTCGGTCGATCGGTATCTGCTGTCGGTGGCCTACGCGGGCGCCGGGCGCCAGACCGAGGCGGCCGAGTTGGCCGCCAACGTGAGTCAAGACGCTAGCGGACCGCTGGGTGCAGAGGCACAACTCATTCGCGCCGCGGCCCTGGCGGCCCTGGGAAACTACTCCGAGGCATTAGCGCCTCTCGAAGCGTACCTGACCGTTCGGCCAGACGGCGTAGCTGCCGGGCGGTGCCGCGGCGAAATATCGCTTTGCCATGCCCGTCTCGGACATTGGGACCAAGCCCGCGAAGCGTTCGCGCGGCTGGTTGATCTTCATCCGGCGCACGAAACGCTGGGCCCTATTGCAGAGCAACTGGCGGAGCTGGCGCGCCTGGGCAATCAACGCGATTGGGCCAACGAACTGTACGAGCGGTGCTCGGCCGACGATCAGCCGACAGCGCGGCGGGCTCGCGGAATGTTTGGCATGGCATGGTGTGAGCGCCAGGCGGGACACCTGGCCGAAGCGCGGCTCGGCCTACAGCGGCTGCTGGCGGCGCATCCAGAGTCGGAGGTTGCCGCCGACGCGGCGCTGACGCTAGGGGGCTTGTGCGAGCAGTTGGACGAACCCGACGCGGCACTGGCCGCCTACAACCGCGTCATCGCCAGGCCGGCCGACTGTCCCCAGCGCCCGGATGCATTGCTGGCGACGGCGGCCATCCACGACCGGCTGCACCAAGACCGCAGCGCGGCCCAGCGCTATCGCGACTTCTTGAACGACTATCCTGGGCACCATCGCCGCGAGGCGGCGCTGTATCAACTGGCCTGGTCGTTGCGCAATTCCGCTGAATCGGCGGCGGCCGACGAGGCATTGGGCCAGCTACGGCTGGAATTCCCACGCGGCAAGTACGCCATGGACGCCGCGTATCGCCTGGCTGAGCAGGCCTTCGCAGCCCGCGAGTTCGCCTCCGCCAGGCAGTTGCTACAAGATGTTCTGATGGCCCCCGACGCCGGGACGGTTGCCCAACACGCCTGGTATCTGGCGGGCCGCATCGCGGTGGCGCAGGGTGAGTGGACCGACGCGCAAGCTGCGATGCGCACGCTGGCCGAAAAGTTCCCCGACGGGCCACTGGCGCTGCAGGCCGAATACTGGCAAGGCGAGGCGCTGTTTCGGCAGAATGAGTTTTCCGCGGCCGCCGAGAGGCTCGACGCCTTGCGACGGCGCACAGCCGACCGGGCGGAGCCCTGGCTGGCGTTGGTCCACCTTCGCCTGGCGCATTGCCTGGCCCATTTGCAAAAGTGGCCCGAAGCGAGGCAGGCCGCAGCCGCCATTGCCGAGCGGTTTCCGAGCTTCGAGCAGCAGCACGAGGCCGACTATTTACTGGGGCGGAGCCTGGCGGCGGCCGCCGAATTCGACGCGGCCCGGGCCGCCTATCAGCGCGTGCTCGAGGCGCCAGCGGCCGCCAAAACGGAGACCGCGGCGCAGGCGCAGCTCATGCTGGCCGAGACTTATTTCCACCAGCGCGACTACGCCGCCGCGGCCCGCGAGTATCTGGCGGTCGAAATTCTGTACGCGTTCCCCGAACTGCAAGCGGCCGCACTCTGGCAGGCGGGCAAATGCTACGAGCAGTTGCGGCAGCCGGCCGACGCGGCCCGCGTGTACCAACGTTTGGTCGAGGCGTATCCGGATTGTCCGTATGCCGCGGAGGCGCGCCAGCGACAGACCGAATTGACCGCCGCCACCGACAATCCATTGCGAACGTCGCGCTAGTTAATCGAGGAGTGCAGCCATGACGAGTTGGTCAAAAGCAACCGCACGGCCCGGCGTGCGCGGGATGGTGATCTCGGCCTGGGCGGTGTTGACGATCGCGGGCGCGACCGTGCCGCGGAGGGCCATCGCACAGTCGGCAACGGCCGAGGCGGCTTCGCCTGGAGAGGTTGCCATCGCCGACGCCGACGGTCAGTCGGCTATTCCCACCAAGGGCCTATTGCAGATCATGCGCGACGGGGGGCCGCTGATGTGGCCCATTGCCGCCTGCTCGCTGTTGACGGTGACGGTGCTGTTTGAACGCCTGGTGTCGTTGCGGCGCGGACGCGTGATTCCCACCCCGTTCGTCCGGCGTTTTCTCCACCAACTGCGCGACGGGCAGCTCGACCGCGAAGAAGCGGCCGAGCTGTGCGAGGACAACGGCAGCCCCGTGGCGCAGGTGTTTGGGGCGGCGATCCGCCGTTGGGGGCGCCCTGCTGTGGAAGTGGAACAGGCGATTTTGGACGCTGGCGAAAGGGCCACCAACGAGCTGCGCAAGCACGTCCGGATGTTCAACGCGGTCTCCACCATCACACCATTGTTGGGCCTATTGGGGACGGTGTTCGGCATGATCGAGGCGTTCAACGCCATCGCCAACTCGCAGGCCTTGGGGCGTCCCGACCTGTTGGCCAGCGGCATCAGCCAAGCGCTGATTACGACGGCGGCCGGGCTGACCGTCGCGATTCCGGCACTGACGTGCTACTTGTACTTTCTCAGCCGCGTCGATGGTCTTGTGATTGAGATCGACGCCCTGGGGCAGGACGTGGTGGGCGTGATCTCGGCCGAGGCGATCAGCTACCAAAAGTCATCCGCCGGAAAGTCTCGCCGCCCCGACGCGGCGTAGTTCTATCAACGCCACCCGTCCTCCACGACCTCCACGTGCCCTATGCCCCTCAAGACCAGCATCGACGAACAACCGTCGCTGAACCTGACGTCGATGATGGACGTCGTGTTCCTGTTGATCATTTTCTTCATGGTGGGAACGAAGTTCACCGACGTCGACCGGACGATCGGCCTGACGGTGCCCGAGGTGAACGAAAGGGGAGCCTTAACGGAGGAGCCGGAGAAGGAAGTCATCAACGTGTTTGCCGACGGACAAATCACGCTCGACCGCCAACCGGTTACGGTCGAGCAACTGTTGGCGGAACTTAAGGCGGAGCGCGAGCAGTACCCCGACCTGGGCGTGCTTGTGCGAGGCGACGCAGGAGCTCCGTTTCAGAATGTGGCGCAAGTGCTGGCGACCTGCCGCGAGGCGGGCGTGGGCGAGTTGGGCATTTCGGTGCGGATCGCTGATCGCCGGAAATAGCAAAAACACTTCACCCACGTCCGGCCATGACCGCTCGCCTCTTCCACATCTGGCACGTCCTCACCTCGCCGCAGTCGGTCTGGTTGGCGCTGTGGCTGGGGCTGGCCGCGATCACCGTGGGGCTGCTGATCTTGATGCGGACGCGGTGGGGCGAGACCAAACCGCTGGGCAAGTGCACGCTGCTTTCCGTGCTCGCCCATCTGCTGTTGGCGGCATACCTAAGCACGGTGCAACTCTATCGCGGCAACGGGGCCGCCCCGCAGGAACTGGTGGTTCGCGTCACGCAGATAGACGGCTCGCAGTTCGACGACGACGAGCCATCGCCGCAGCCGCCTGTTGAAACGCCTCCCTGGGAGGTCTTCGACAGCCCTGCGGCCGACGTGCCCGCCGAGGCGAAATTGGCTAAGGCAGAACCGGCGCCCCCAGCCGATTTGGAACGCGAGCCCCGCTTCGACAGCGACCCGCTGCCGGGCGAGTTGCCGGTGGCCGATTTACCGGACGACCCGGCGCCGCTGGACCAGCCGACCGATACGCCCGGATTCGACCTGGCGCCGCGCGAGGCGAGCGACACGCCTGCGGCGCCCATCGACGCTCCCGCCGCCGAGCGCCGCGAGGCGCCCACGGCGAACCCCGTGGCTGCGGCGCCGCTCGATCGACCTGCCATGGAGATTCCCGACCTGGACATTCCGCCGGCGCCGGCGCCGATGTCCGCGTCAGCCGCGACGGACAGTGCCCTGGCGCCGCCACAATTGGCCGACGCACCCAACACCACCGCCCCGGCCGAGGCCATGGCGGGCGCCAACGACGCGCCATCCATGCCCAGCGCCCCAGCCCCCTCGACCGAAGTCGTCCCGTTTGCGCCGCTCGAACGTCTCAGCGCGGCGCCACAATCGGACGCCAACGGAGCGCCCAGCGTGGCAACCGCCAGTTTGCCCGGCGGCGCTGAAAGCAAGGCAGGCGGCGCTCTGGCGCCCGAGTCGCTGGCCGATCGCCCCCTGTTGGACGCGGGGCAAAACGCGCCCAGCGCCGACGACATCCCGGCCATCTTGCGCGACCGCGTGGCGCCCGATCGGGCCAGCGTGGTCCAACAGCACGGAGGCTCGCCGCAATCGGAGGCGGCTGTGAATGACGCCCTGGCCTGGCTGGCCCGTAACCAAAGCGACGATGGCCGCTGGGACGCAAAAAGACATGGCGCAGGCCGCGAGACGCAGATCGATGGCCGCAATCGCGGCGGGGCCGGCGCACGAGCCGACACAGGCGTGACCGGCTTGGCGCTGCTGGCGTTTCTAGGAGCTGCGCATACGCACACCAGCGGCGACCATCGCGACACGGTGGCCGACGGACTCGATTACCTGCTGCGCGTACAGCGCGTCGACGGCAACTTGGGTGGTTCGGCGGAAACGTATGCCTTGATGTATTGTCACGGGATGGCGACGCTGGCGCTCAGCGAGGCTTACGCCCTGACCCGCGACGTGCGACTGGCCGAACCAGTTCGCAAGGCGGTTGGCTACACCTTGCGCGCGCAGAACCGCAGCACGGGCGGCTGGCGCTATCAACCGGGCGACCTGGGCGACACCAGCCAACTCGGTTGGCAATTGATGGCGCTCAAAAGCGCCGAACTGGGGGGCGTGGCCGTAGATCGCGAAGCGCGCGAGGGGGCCGCACGTTTTTTGCGGAGCGTTTCCGCCGGCCCGAAGGGCGGTTTGGCGAGCTACCGACCCGGCGAGCGCCCCTCGCGGCCGATGACCGCCGAGGCCCTGGTCTGCAAACAGTTTCTCGGCCTGCCCCCCAATGCGGTCGCCGACGGCGAGGCGGCCCACTACGTCCTGGAAGAACGGCCGGGCGCCAGCGCCGACAACTACTACTACTGGTACTACGCCACGCTGGCGCTGTTTCAGTTGCAGGGCCAGCCGTGGGAACAATGGAACGCCGCCTTGCAGACCACGCTCGTCGGCAGCCAACGCCACGACGGCGACGCCGCCGGCAGTTGGGACCCCCGCGACACCTGGGGTCCGCACGGCGGCCGTGTGTACAGCACGGCCATGGCGGCGCTGTGCTTGGAGGTGTATTACCGCTACCTGCCGGTGTACGGCCACGGGCCGATGCGTCACGCCCGACGTCCGGCGGACAAGTGAGGAATGACCGAAAAATAACTTCCTCATTTGCTCACCTCTCCCACGGGGAGAAGGAGATGGACTACAAAAAAACGCCCACGGGCGCACGGCCCGCGGGCGTTGTGATGTGGCTGCAATCTGAACAACCAACGGTTAGTTCAGTTTATTCTCGTCCAAGATCAACGACTGATAGGTCGTCATCGTCGGAGGCGTGCTGGTGTATCCCAGGATCGTCTCCGCCGCCGAGGGAACGCCGTTGACGTAGGTGCTGCTGTTGATTACCTGGGCGCTCTTGCCGCGCGGGGTCATGATCAACGTATACACGCCGTAATCGATGCCGTCGGAGAGCGTTCGCTGGTGACCGTCGCAGAACGTGCCCACGACCACCTGCGGGTGATTGCTCGACGGACGAGCGAACATGATCCCGGCAATGTTGACCTTCACGGAACTAGGAGCGGCAATCACCACAGGCTTAAGTTGATCAACCGTGCCACCCGACTGATTGAAGCCGGTAATCTTAAATCCAGTCGGGTCGGGCCGGTTGAATACGGTCTGATCGATGGCGGGTGGCGTCGAGGTCGGCGAACCGCTCACGGGGGGCCACCACACACACCCCACGGACTCCTCAAAGGTATTCGTTCCGGTGCCGCTTGCGACCTGGTTCCAGTTTCCAGAATCTAAGTTTTCGGTGAGCAATAGCGTGGTGCTGGCGCCGTCGTTGCTGGTGATATAAGACAACGTCGTAATCACCTCGGGAACGGTGGCATTGCCGGCCATCGCGGCGGCTGCGGTATAGGCGTCGGGATAGCGATCGTGGAATACACCGTTCGCGGCCAAGTCGCGAGACGTCGGAGTTGCGTTGGAAACAGGCGAATTTAGTCCAAGCGTCCAGGCGTTCCCCGGCACCGATCGATTGGCGGGAATGGTTGAGCTGCGTGGTACGTCCGGCATGCCGGTGTTGACCACGTAGCTATTGAAACCAGAGTTAACCTGCGGAACGTTGGTATTGAAGGTGTTGGTCCGAACCGTCGTGGCTCGCGAATCGCTGGGGCACAGCATCACTTCCAACGTCGCGTTGACGATGCATCCACGGCGGCTATTGGAAGTAATGTCATCATTCGCCTTGCTTCCATAGGCGTCGAAGATATCGGTGCGATCCATAAATGGCAGGCAGGGGAACACCCACGTGCAGGGCTGATAGGTCACCGCGGCCGAAACCGCAGCATCGCCCGTATCCAACACGCCATTGCCGTTGGTATCGGTGAACGACCGCGTGGCCTGAATGTTCAAATAACCCGGGAACTCTCGCTTGGCTTCCTCGTACCGCAGCAGGGCCAGCGCCAACTGACGCTGGTTGTTGGTGCAGACACTGCGGCGGCCGGCCTCACGGGCGCCCTGCACCGCCGGCAACAGTAGCGCCGCCAGCATTCCAATGATGCTGATTACCACCAGCATCTCAACAAGCGTGAAGCCACGCACTTTGCGAGTGGCCATAAGATCTCCTCTTCCCGTTAGTAGTGTCGTGCGCATAGGATGTTTTCCGGCTGGTACCCCTGCCGAATGAATTCTCAGCCACTGGCGTTAAGTTCCCTGCCCGAAACCGCTTACTACGCGTCCTCGGACGAGGTTCTCTGCTGATCCTGACCCAGCTTGCCCGCCTGACCCACACTGGCGCTTTCTATTGTTGCCAGAACGACTGAAGAAATCCAGCATTCTGCGGATATTCCCAGCGCCGCGCGGCCACCTGGCGTCGCGACCCAGCTATCCAGGCATTCAGCCGTCTAGGCACAATAGGGGGTACAGTCTAGGATTACATCGATTCTACGGCTGCTGCAACCCCCCTGTTCATTTTATCGGTCGGCTGCCTGCCTTGATTGTCTGGAAGCCGGAGCCAAGGGGCGCCCTTTTACGCTGGGGACGAAGTCACGCCTGCCATGGTTTCCTGGCCGGCCGCTCGCTTGACACCCCCGCCGCAACCGATTGCAATGGAAGATGTTGGGCAGATCTGTGCGTATGTGAACGAGCTTTTCGGGCGAGGCGCCAGTAAACGCCCGAAGTACGGCTTGCGGCCGCTCGAGCCGGCGGGCCGGCGTTTACATTCGGCGGGCCGGATGGGTCGGGCAAGCGTAGAATTTGTGACACTTTGCCCTTGGGGAGCGCCCATGTTGCTGGCCCGTGTTCTTTTGCGTCGTAGCCGAACCTGCCTGAGTTTGGACTCCGCAGCTTCGCCTTCCATCTCGAAAGCTAGCCGCGCGGGCTTTACGCTCACCGAGATTCTGGTCGCCACAGCATTGACCGTGCTCATGCTGGGCATGGTGGTGCAGATTTTTGCGTTGGTCAGCGACGGCGTGCGAGAGACGCGCGGCGTGGTGGAAGTGAATGATCGGTTGCGGGCGGCCTCATCGCGACTGCAACTCGACCTGGCAGGCGTGACCGCCAACCTGGCCAAGACTCCACCGCTTCGACCGGAAGACAACGAAGGATACTTCGAGTACATCGAGGGACCGGTGGGACCGGTGATTCCGCCGACGGCGGTGGTGCCATCGGGAACGTGGGCCGGCTATCCCGTCGTGGCCAGTTCGGACGTCGATGAATTGAGCAACTTCACCTTGCAATCGACCACGGTCGGAGCGTTCACGGCGCCCGACGGAATTCCCGACCCCGATACCACCGTGGGTGACGTCGACGACGTGCTCATGTTCACCACCCGCAGCAATGGGGCGCCGTTTATCGGCAAGTTCAACAGTGACCCGGCGCAATCGCCGGTGGCCGAGGTGTGCTGGTTCCTCCGCGGAACGACGCTGTATCGCCGCGTGCTGCTGGTGCTGCCGGATCGAACGATTCCCGAGGACGATCAGGCGCCCGGCTTCTATGCCGACTACGACGTTTCGGTACGGCAGTTTGGCGGACCGTTTAGCCGGTTGCCTTCGCCGGTCAACACGGCGGCATCGGCGCGGATTGTCCCCAACACACTGGGCGATCTCACAAACCGGCAGAACCGCTATGGCCATCAGCCGTGGGCCTGGCCGCACGACGCACGATTTTGGGGCCGTCTGGGACTGCCGACGCTGCGCGAATGTACGTATCGGGTGATCGACGTGGCCAACCCCAATACGGCGACGATGACGCGGACGCCGCGCGAGTTTGGATGGCCATTTCCGCTGCAACACAGTTCGACCGAAGTAACGTTTGTACCCGGCAAGTATCTGTACGAGGCCGTGGACGCGCCGAACCAGTTGGTTACTCCGCGTTGGCGGCGGCTGACCAGTGGGAGCATCGACGCCACAGCGGTCGGATTGTTCGCGACCAACGGCAGCGATTCGAACACCAACAGCCCGCAGTCCGATCACATTGGGCTGCGGTACAACGCGCCGTACCCCGCCTCGCCCCCGCCGACGCAAGGTGTGTTCGACGCTTGGCGCTCGCCGAACGCCTGGGGCGAAGTCGACGCGGCCACCGGCGGGATTCGCGCCTACTCGGCCGACCCGGATCCCAACAGCGCCGCGGTCGACGGCGAGAGCGTGCGGACGCTCGACGACGTCATCCTGACCAACGTGGTGTCGTTCGACGTGAAGATTTGGGATCCCGGGGCGCCGGTGTTCTTGGCCACCGACGCCGCCGGCCTGTTGTTGAGCGACACCGGACGGCCGTTTAGCCCACCACCTGCGACCGCGCCAGCCAACTCCGGGGTGGTTCTGCCGGGCGATCCGGGTTACGCCGGCAACCCCGCCAATAGCGCGGCGGTGTTGCAACGGGCCTGCGACGATGCGCTGAACAACGGCGTGATCAACAACAATTTTCTGCTGCCCATTTCCGCGGGAGCGTATGTCGATCTCAATTACATGTGCCGCGTGGACGGCAACAACAACGGGTCGATCGACTACGACGAGGCCCGGGTGTTGATTCCGTCGCTGCCGGCGCCCCTGTTTCACCACCGAGGCGAGCCCCGCTCGTTCTTGTTCGGCGAGCGGCCACGAGTGTGGACCGTGGATCT
>CAYWTU010000106.1:0-7140 GCA_964461275.1 uncultured Pirellulales bacterium
GGAGATTCCTTCGCGGCGGCCCCGCTCACCCAGCGCGTTGGACTCTTCCGCAAACTCGTCCGCTAAGGTCGGCGAATCCGGCGAATGGTTACGGGGCGGCTCCTGACCCCTGGCCAAGAGCCCAACGGTCGAGTTCATTGCCAACGCCAGGGACGCCATTGCTGCCAAACGCACCGCTGTCATGCCTATCTCCTGGACTCCCGTTGATTCCAGCAACCGCGAGGGTTGTATGTTGGACTCAATCTTACATTCTCGCGTGATGTACCTCGATGGCAAGCGGCAGGACAACCTCTCGACATTACGCCAGCGGCGCCGGCGCTTTTTTCCCGTCTTCCCGTGGACGCAGTAGAATGGGCGCTGTGCTGGCGGCCGTGCGTTGTTCGGCGGCTGGCCCACCGCCTCGATTCCCCCATGCACCCCCGCCGTGAAGGAGTCCGCCTGCGATGAAAGCATCTCCTTGCGTCCTCGTCGTCACGTGGGTTCTTTTGTGCAGCGTTACGGTTGCCGGCCGGGCTCACCCTGGATCGGGCATCGTCGTTGACGAACAAGCGCGCGTCTGGTTCATGGACACCGGCTTTGGCCTGTGGCAGATCGACGCAGGCGGAAGGCTCACGGCCCATGGTGGACCTGGCGGGCATTTTCTTGCCCTCGACCGGCAAGGCCGGTTTCAACACGGCCACTTCTCGGCCCTGGAGCCTGGTGACGTCGAGATTTCGCGCCTCGACCCCACGCTGCTGGTCGGAACGAGTTATCCCCTGGCCATCGGGGCCGACGGCGCGATGTATTTCCCACGGCGTGCCGGCCCGGGGCGCGTGGCGCTGATGCGGATGCCGCCCGGCGAGGCGCCCCAAAAATTCGCCGACCTTCCTCCGGCGCGTGAAACCAGTTTCGAGGGCAAATCGGTCGACGCCGAGTGGGTTTGGGGCCTCGCGGCCGGACCTGCCGGCTCGTTGTATTACACCGAGAAGCACGCCGTTCGCCGCATCGCCGCGGATGGGACCGTGTCGACGGTCGCCGAGAACATCGCCGTTCCCGACTGCGAGCACCCGCCGATTATCAAGAACTCGCACGTCGAGCCCGGTCTGTACGGACTCGATGTGGCGGCCGATGGAACGGTATACGTGGCGGCCTCGGCCTGCAGCGCGCTATTGAAGATCGCGCCCGACGGCGCCGTCTCGGTGGCTTTGCGGGCGACCAATCGCTGGACGCCGCAAGGCGTGGCGATTCATGGCGACGCGCTGTTCGTGCTGGAATACGACTACGTGGACTCCGACGACCGGGCCGATTGGATGCCTCGCGTTCGCCGGCTCGATCGTGATGGCATGGTCGCCATTGTGGCTGTTGTTGAGCAGCGACCGCGGAAGGCCAATTCAAAAAGCAAGGACGCCGGCGCGGATTTCGCCGGCACGACGGCCGGTCAGGAGCGCTCCGCGCAGGGCATCAAAATCTGTTGGTGTCCACCCGGCGCCTTCACGTTCGGCAGTCCCCGCAGCGAACCGGAACGTCGTCCGGGCGAAAACCAAGTCACCGTCACGCTCAGTCGCGGCTACTGGATGGGCAAGTACGAGGTGACGCAAGGCGACTGGAAGCGGATCGTCGGCAAGCTGCCGGGCGAGTTCACGGCCGAGCTACCTGAGGACGACGAGTTGCCGGTGGGCAACGTGAATTTCTCCGAAGCGGAAATGTTTTGCGCTCAGTTGACAGAAAAGGCCCGGCAAGCCGACGAGCTGCCCGCCGGTTGGGAATTTCGCTTGCCCACCGAGGCGCAATGGGAGTACGCCTGTCGAGCTGGAACCACTACCGCCACCGCCTTCGGCAATTCGATCGACAGCCGAAATGCCAACTTTCTAGGCGACAAGCCGTACAACGGCGGCGAGCCGGGGCCAGCCCTGCGCCGCGCAACCAAGGTGGGCAGCTATCCGGCCAACCCCTGGGGACTGTGTGACATGCACGGCAACACTTGTGAATGGTGTCGCGACTGGTTCCACATTCGCTACCCGGGCGGCGTCGATCCCGACCTGCGCGACGCCCGGGCCACGGCCACGCCGAGTGAGAACGGCGACTATTCTCGAGCGCGCCGCGGCGGGACTTGGACCGACCCGGGCTGGCCACAGCGGTGCGCGTTTCGCCAGCGTTTCGAGCCCGAGCGGCGTTACGACCACATTGGGTTTCGCGTGGCGCTGGTGCAGAAGTAGGAGGCCCGCGCGGCTTCGGGCAACCTTTTGGGCGATTCCGAGCGGGGCAGGGCCATGCTTCGCGTCGTCGCCATTACTGCCCCGGTGTGGCCGCGGGTTGGTCGCCGCTGGCGGGCGGCAGCTTTTCGACCGTGCCGTACATGTGCCCTCCGTGGCCGCCGGCGCTCCAGGTGCCGGCATACTGGTCGCCGTAGAACAGCACGCGGGCGCTGAACGTGCCAAAGCCCGGCACGAGCACGTTGGTGAGCGTGATGACCGGGGTGTCGCCGGCCCATTTCACCTCCAGCGCCAGCGGCATTTTCACGTCGCGGTCTTCGTATTGGATGCGGGCCACGAATTGCCAGAAACCGTTCTTGAGCGGCTTGACGCTTTCGATGGTGTAACGATCGACGGCCGGCGGCTTCACGGAACCGTCGTCATTGACGGTGGTGAAGGTACCGACGAGCTGCGATCCGGAAAGCAGTTCTTGAAACTGCTTGTCCAGCGTGGCCTGGTCGGGAATCGGTTTCTTCTTGGAAGCCGCCGGTGCTTCTTCGCGGGCAGCCGGTTGGTCGGCGCGAAGCCCGGCATCCGGCGTCCCGGACCACACGCCAACGGCAAGCGCCGTCAACAACCAAGTCGTGCGCATTGGAAAGCTCCTTACTTCAGCCCATGAATCCTTGGCGCCCCATCGCAACCAGACGTCAACCATCCTACGCCAAAATATCGTGCACCACTTTGCCGTGGATGTCGGTCAGACGGAAGTCGCGCCCTTGATAGCGATAGGTCAGCCGCGTGTGGTCGATTCCCAGGCAATGCAGCAACGTGGCGTTGACGTCGTGCAGATGCACGGGGTTCTCAATGATGTTGTAGCTGAAGTCGTCCGTCTCGCCATACACCAACCCCGGCTTCACGCCGCCGCCGGCCATCCACATGGTGAAACAGCGCGGATGATGGTCGCGGCCATAATTGGTCTTGGTGAGCGTCCCCTGGCAATAGACCGTGCGGCCGAACTCGCCCCCCCACACGATCAGTGTGTCGTCCAACATGCCCCGCTGCTTGAGGTCTTTGATGAGCGCCGCTGACGCCTGGTCGATGTCGCGGCATTGGTTGGGCAGATCCTTGGGAATGGCAAAGTGTTGATCCCAACCGCGGATGAAAATCTGACTGAACCGAACATTCCGCTCCGCCAACCGGCGGGCGAGCAGGCAACTGCGGGCGAACGTTCCCGGCGTATGCACGTCGGGGCCGTATAAGTCGAGCACGTGCTGCGGCTCGCGGGAGATGTCCAACAGCTCCGGCACCGAAGTTTGCATCCGGTAGGCCATTTCATATTGGGCGATGCGAGTATGAATTTCGGGGTCGCCCGTTTCATCGTACAGCTTGTGATTGAGCGCCGAGAGCCCGTCGAGCATCTCCCGTCGCGCCGCGGCGTCCAGTCCGGCGGGATTGCTCAAGTACAAGACCGGGTCGCCTTGCGAGCGGAGCGAAACGCCTTGATGAACGCTGGGCAAAAAGCCCGGGCCCCACAGTCGGGTGTACAGCGCCTGCGCGTCCTTGCGCCCCGTCCAGGTCGCATGCATCACCACGAACGCGGGCAAATCGTCGTTTTCGCTGCCTAATCCATACGACAACCAGGCCCCGAAGCTGGGCCGCCCCGGCTGCTGCGCGCCAGTTAGGAAATAGGTGATGGCTGGGTCGTGGTTGATCGCCTCGGTGTGAACGCTTTTGACGATCGTCATGTCGTCGACGGTCGTCGCCAGGTGCGGCAACAGCTCGCTGACCCACGCCCCCGCGTTGCCGTGGCGTTCGAACTTGTACATCGACGGGGCGATCGGCAGCCGCTTCTGACCGCTGGTCATGGTGGTGATCCGCTGCCCCATGCGGACGCTGTCGGGCAGGTCAGCGTCGAACATATCGGCCAGCTTCGGCTTGTAATCGAACATTTCGAGCTGCGACGGCGCGCCGGACATAAACAGGTAGATCGCCCGCTTGGCCTTGGGCGCGAAATGGGGCATGCCGGTCAGGCCGGGGTTGGCAGGTGCGCGCTCGGCGGCTGAGCCGTCGCGCGTCAACAAAGACGCCAGCGCGGCCGTCCCCAGGCCGCGGGCGGCACAACCAAACAACTGTCGCCGGGTGAGGGCGCGGGCGTATTCCAGTTCGGGGCGCATGGGCAAAAAACCTTGCGAAATCAACCCTTGGTGATCGTCTCGTCCATGTTCAACAGCAGGTTCATGACCACCGTCCAGGCGGCCAACTCCGAAACGTTCAGCGAGCCATCGCGCGGGGCCTCGCCCGTGGCGACCAGTTTTTCCGCGGCGGCCGAATCCTGCGCAAACCGAAGCCGCTGTCGGGCCAGCAGGTTTTGCAGTACAGACAATTCATCGCGCTGCGGCGGCCGACTGGTGCAAACCGTAAATGCCCAGCGCAGCCGCCCGTCGTCGTCCGCGGCCGGTTGCAGCAGCGTCCGCTGGGCCAACCTGCGGGCGGCCTCCACGAATTGCACGTCGTTCATCAGGGCCAGGGCTTGCAGCGGCGTATTGGTCCGCGGCCGGCGGACACTGCACGATTCGCGGGACGGGGCGTCGAAAATCAGCATCGTCGGCGGAGCCGCCGTCCGCTTCCAAAACGTGTACAAGCTCCGCCGCCACAGGGCGTCGCCGTGGTCCTGCACGAACTTGGCTGTGGTGCTGCTGGGATAGGCCACCACTTCCCACAGCCCCGGCGGTTGGTACGGCCTGACAGCCCGGCCGCCCACTTCCTCCACCAACAGTCCGCTGACGAAGAGGGCATTGTCGCGAACCGACTCCGCGTCCAATCGGAACCGCGGCCCGCGGGCCAGCAGCCGATTTTCCCGGTCGCGGGCCAACAACTCCGGCGTAGCGCGGGAACTCTGCCGATAGGTGGCCGAAGTGACAATGAGCCGTTGCATGCGCTTCACGTCCCAACCCGACTCGCGGAACTCCACCGCCAGCCAATCCAACAGCGCCGGGTGCGACGGCCACTCGCCTTGAGCGCCGAAGTCCTCGCTGGTGCGAACCAAGCCGGCGCCGAAATACTGCTGCCAATAACGATTGACCGTAACACGGGCGGTGAGCGGATGTGCAGGATCGACGAACCAACGGGCCAGCGCCAAGCGGTCCACCTTCGACTCCTTCGGCAAGGGCGGGAGAGCCGCGGGGACGCCGGGCAGCACCTTGTCCCCATGTTGGTCATACTGGCCGCGGACAAGCACAAATGTGTCTCGCATCTCATCCGCCTCGCGCATGACCAGCGTGCTGGGAATGGCCTGCTGCAATCCTTCGGATTCGGTTTGCAGCGCATCACGTCGTTGTCTGAGCGCCTGCCACTGGGGCGAAAATTGCGATCGGTAATGGTCGCGCAGTTGCTTCTGTTGCTCGGGAGTGCGCCCATCGCCGGCCAGGAGGGCCGGGCCGAGTTGGAATTCGGGCGAGATGGCGTCTTCGTCGGTGCGGGCGAACCAAATTCCCCCCTCGCCGCCGTAGTTCACCACCTTGACCAACAGCCGATTCTCCCCGGCCGGAAGCGACAGCGCCAGCACGTCTTCGCCAGGCTTTAGCGGCCGCTGCACCTTCTTTTCATGCACCACGGCGCCGTTGAGCCAGACCTTCACCGCATCGTCGCTGCCCAGGGCTACGCTCACGGTTCGCGCTGCGCCCGCGACGAGCGTGCGATACAGATAGGTCGCGCTATTTTCGCCGGGCAGCGCGATCGTTTGACCATCGGCCCAGCCAGGCTGCGGTGTCCAGTTCAACAGCCCCGCGCCGGCCGCATATCCTTTGGCCAGGTCGATCTCTTGTTCCGGAGGAAACGTCGTGACAAATGCCGCGTCGCCATCGGCCGCGGTGAACGGACCGACGCTGTGCCAAGGGCCGAGCGACGTAGCCGCCAATGCCGGGTCCCCGCTAAGTGCGACTCGCAACCGGCCGATGGCGTGCTGGCCGAATTGACTTTCGTGCCGCAGCCGGATGCGCCAGACGGTTCCTCCTTCAAAGCCGACCGGATGACTGGGGACAACCGCCAGCGTTCGCTGTTCGTGACGCTTGTTGCCTTCCACGGCCCAACCGTTCGTGCCATCGACAACGCCGTCAATGGCCTTGCGCGGCAGGTAGTCGCCTTCCTTTTGATAATGATCGGCCACCGCGGCGACGAATCGCACGGCCGTCCACTGGCTGGGATTGGCCAACGGGGCGACCTCTGCCTCAACTTCGCTGAGTACGAAATTGCCGTTGTTGGCGCGGCCGGGGCCCTTCTCGTAGAGGCTGTCGTCGGGCAGGGCCTCAATGCGCAGCGCCGTGACCGCCGTGAGGAACGAGGCGGCCTCCAGGTGATACACATCGGTCGCCGGGTTGTCGCCCACAGCCAACAACGAGCCGTCCGGAAGTTTCTGAAGCTTCGCGCCGCCGCGCGATTCGTGCCGCACCGCATCCAAGACCTGCCAGCGGCCCTGCAATCGCAACCGCTCGCGCGCCGTCCACGCTTCTTGGGCCGCATCGACCTCCGGCAGCGGCGCTTCGAGCGCTTGATTGGCCTCCCGTAGTCGTTCGGCCAAGGCCTCGAGCTTTTCCTTGTCTTCCCGCCGCGGCGTTTTCACGGCCGGCGGCGGCAACAGGGCGTTGCCGTCCATCCCCTTGTCGGCCACGTTGTTGTAAAAAGCGAACAGTTGATAAAACTCGCGCTGCGAGATCGGGTCGTACTTGTGGTCGTGGCACACGGCGCAGCCCACCGTCAGCCCCAAGAACACCGTCCCCAGCGTCTCCACGCGATCGACCGCGTACCGCACGCGAAACTCCTCTTCGATCGATCCCCCTTCGCTGGTCGACACGTTGCATCGATTGAAGCCCGTGGCGATCTGTTGATCGAGCGACGGCTCAGGCAACAGGTCGCCGGCGCCCTGCCAGACGGTGAACGGGTCGACCGGCGGGTGCTCGTTCAGCGCCCGCGC